>DOIX01000373.1 GCA_003511885.1 Cyanobacteria bacterium UBA11153 | reverse complement strand
CAGGCTATCCAAATTAAACCAGACGATCCCAATGCTTTTTATAATAAGGCTTGCTGTTATGCTTTACAAGGTAATCTTGAACTAGCCATTGATAACTTGCAACAGGCTATCACTATCAGTCCCGATGAATACCGAGAAATGGCAAAAACTGACTCAGATTTTGACAAGATTCGGGAAGATAGTCGGTTTCAGGATTTGGTGGAAATATGAAAATAGATGAATTTCCTATCTCAATTACCAATTTGACCCCTCCCCCAACCCCTCCCCTAAAAGGAGAGGGGAGGAAGATTTCCGGCTCCCCCTTCCCTTGAAGGGAAGGGGGCTGGGGGGTTAGGTTTTTCAACTTGTTGAAACTGATGCAAGATCCGAGTTTTAACGGACTTAAGCTATTAGACAGTGGTTTTAACCACTGTCGGTTTAATTTGTCAGTCAGTGAATAATTGTTATCGTCCTGCTCTCAAGACTTGTTCTGCCGTTATATTTAGATAGGGAAAAGTAGGAGAAACTAATACCTCTTGCCCGCTAAAGCGTTTTTCCTGATAAGATTTACCTTGGAGAGTTAGGACTAAAACGACTTGATGGTAAGGGTCAATTATCCAATACTCAGGAATGCCGCGCTCTCCATATTCCCTACGCTTCTCAATGTAATCTCTATCATAGTTTTTCTCTCCAGGTTCGCCAGGAGATACCACTTCTACTACTAGGATAGGGCTAGGCATATCCAAATCAAGTAAAGCTTGTTTGAGTCCATCGATTGCCTGGATTGATGCGTCAGAATGTAATATTAGATCGGGATCGCGGGCGGTGACTTCACGACTGCTGACAGCAATCTTTTGTTTGATACCTAACCGATAGTAGGGAATTCCCATTTGCAGTAATGTTGCCACTAGAAATATGGCAATCTGAGTATTGAGCGTACTTTCAGCACCCATTTCAACTAACACCCCATCAACAAGTTCATAACGAGTGTCAGTCCCATCATCATAGTTTAGGTACTCCTCAAGGGTTATTTGTCGGTCAGTGGCAATCGTCATTAGTCGAGCCTCTTTTCCCTACAGTTTTTCTATTTTAGAGTATAGCAACCGCCATATCGGGATTGACATAAATAACGTCATGAAGAGAGCCTTTCTCAAGCCTTTTTCACTGATGAGGCGATCCACTATCCCCTAACCGCTAACATCTTGTACTACAATAAGGTAAGCTCTGATAATACAAACCGATAAGCCCTCAGTTGAAAGCCTTGATTCAAGCAGAAACCCTAGAATTACTCGAATGGCAGCGCCTTTGCCAACACCTAGCTACCTTTGCCGCCACCAAGCTAGGTGCGATTGCCTCTCGTCATCTTCTACCCCCAACCACTCAAGCGGAAAGCTTGCAATTACTAGCTCAGACTAAGGAAGTTTATCAGCTAGAAACTCGTTTAATTAATGGCTTGACTTTTGATGGTATTTCTGATATAGGAGATTCTTTAGCCAGGGCGGAACGACAAGGGATATTGTCGGGTGAGGAATTACTGGAAATTGCCACTACTTTAGCAGGGATGCGGCGTTTGCGGCGGGTAATTGATGACCAAGAAGATGTCCCTGTATTGACTGAATTAGTAGCGGATATTCGTACTTATCCGGAAATCGAGCAAGAGATTCATCACTGTATTGATGAGCGAGGTGATGTAGCAGATCGGGCTAGTCCTAAGTTAGCAGGAATTCGCACGCAGATCAAATCAGTTAGGGATAAAATTTATCAGGTTTTGCAATCTATCGTACAGCGTCAAAGTAATGCTTTGCAAGAACTTTTGATTACCCAAAGAGGCGATCGTTTTGTGATTCCGGTGAAAGCGCCGCAAAAGGATGCAATTCCTGGGATTGTTCATGATGTTTCCAGTAGTGGTGCGACTTTATATGTAGAACCTAATGCGATTGTGGGATTGGGAAATCAACTGAGAACTTATCATCGGCAAGAGCAAACAGAAGAGGAAGTAATACGTCGGGTTTTAACGGAAAAAATTGCCGAAATTCAAGCAGATTTAGAGAAACTATTAGCAGTAGCCACTATTTTAGATTTAGCCACAGCCAAAGCAAGATATAGTTTATGGTTACAAGCTAATCCACCCCGATTTATTGAACGGAATGAGGGGGAAATTATTACCCTGCGAGAATTGCGCCATCCTCTGTTGGTTTGGCAAGAACAACATGAAGAAGGTACGCCTGTTGTCCCGATTAATGTCCAGATTCAGCCTGCTATTAAAGTAGTCGCAATTACTGGACCAAATACTGGGGGAAAAACGGTAACATTAAAGACGCTGGGCTTGGCTGCTTTGATGGCAAAAGTGGGGTTATTTATTCCGGCAAGGGAACCTGTGGAATTACCTTGGTTCGATCGCATTTTAGCTGATATTGGGGATGAGCAGTCTTTACAGCAAAGTTTATCAACTTTTTCAGGTCATATTCGGCGGATTAGTCGGATATTGGAGGCGTTGGGGGCGGATTTAGCAACGGATGAGTTATCGGTTTTTTCTGATGGGATACAGAATAAAACAGCGGATGGGTTATCGGATATATTGATAGATGCGGAAACGGATTTAACATCCAATGCGGATGGGTTATTGGATTTTCCTTCATCTTTTCCCACTCCTCATTCCCTCGTATTATTAGATGAAGTGGGTGCGGGAACGGATCCCGCAGAAGGGAGTGCTTTAGCTATTGCTCTTTTAAAATATTTAGCTAAACATGCTGGATTAACTGTGGCTACAACTCATTATGGGGAGTTAAAAGCGCTGAAATATCAGGATGAAAGGTTTGAGAATGCTTCGGTTGAATTTAATGATAGTACTTTACAACCCACTTATCGTTTATTATGGGGTATTCCTGGTCGTTCTAATGCTTTGACGATTGCGCGACGGTTGGGTTTAAAAGGGGAAGTTGTGGATGAGGCGCAAACTTTAGTTGGTGGTGATTCCGAAGAAGTTAATCGGGTAATTTCTGGTTTAGAAGCACAGCGTCGCCGTCAAGAAATGAAGGCGCAAGAAGCCAGTCAATTATTACAACAAGCCGAACGTTTGCATGAGGAAGTATCGCAAAAAGCCCAACTTTTACAAGAAAGAGAAAGAGAATTAAAATTATCTCAAGAAAGAGCAGTACAAGATGCCATTGCCGAAGCAAAAGGAGAAATTGGCAAAGTAATTCGTAAATTACAACAAGGTTCCCAAACAGGGCAAAATGCCCAAAAAGCTACCGCCGCCATTAAAGAAATTGCCCAAAAACATATTCCCGTAAACCCGCCACCCAAGCCGAAACCGGGATTTATGCCAAAAATTTGCGATCGCATTCGCATTCCTAAATTAAACCAAACTGCGGAAGTCCTAACATTACCCAATGAAGCTAATGACTTAACAGTGCGTTTGGGCATTATGAAAATGACGGTAAATCTAGCAGATATCGAATCTTTAGATGGACAAAAGCCAGATATTCCCGTTAAATCTAAACCCGCACCTACTCCCACAGTATCCTCAACTTCCACTTCTACTTCCACTCCGGTAATTCGGACATCAAAAAATACAATTGATTTACGAGGCAAACGGGTAGCTGATGCCGAATTTGAGTTAGAACAAGCCCTCGCAGAAGCGATAGAATATGGGACACTGTGGATTATTCACGGGAAAGGTACGGGGAAATTACGTCAAGGAATTCATGAATTTTTGGGACGACATAATTTAGTAGGGCGGTTTGAGTTAGCGGAGCAGAAGGAAGGTGGTGGGGGAGTGACAGTGGTTTATTTGAAATAGGGGGAAATGACGCAATCAAAAAAATCATGAAATCAATTTTGTGGTTAAACCAACAATTTTGTAAGCTGCTACGCATCTAAATT
>DOIX01000330.1:6895-13552 GCA_003511885.1 Cyanobacteria bacterium UBA11153 | reverse complement strand
TTAAAATGCTGTAAAGCTCTTGTTTACTGGCTTTCAGCTTCGGCTCTTTCGTCGAACTCAGGTTATAGAGTTTTCTTTTGGGTTGTCAACACTAAATGGCCTGAAAAATGGCAAAAGCAAGAGATCGAAGGCAGTAGGAAAAAGATAGCCGGAGTTTTATTTGAGAATCAAACAAAGATAATCTAGGTTGACAACTCATTTGAAAATGCTATATAGATTCTCACTTATTTTCCCCATATAATCCTGTTGTATTACCATCAGACAAAACCAGACAAAATCAAGATGGAAGTACCTATTAGCGTCGTCCAGATTTCACCGCAGGTGATACCTTCCCACTTACTTGCGCTAAAGTCCAATCAGGTCTTAAATTTTTCGCATGACGTAGATAGGGATGATAAATTTCTAATTGGGAAACAGGGGTATTAATATGGATTAAACAGCGGATACACCGTGGCAAACTCCCTTCGACGTGCATTTGTTGAACGTCAAGTAATGCTACATTATCCCAATGAGGACGTTCTCGTGCGATCGCAGCCGGAAATATCGCATCTAAATCTGGTGTAGTAGTAAAGATCGCACTAATCATCTCATCACGATCGATTTGATTATGACCTTCCAACTCATCTAATAATTCCATCACCGCTTCTCGGATTGCCTCTTCAGTATTTTCCGATGCAGTTGTTGCCCCACGAATCGCCCTAACTCGCCACTCCAAAGTACAGTCCTCCAATATTTACATTTCCTATTAAGTTCTTTAAGATTTGGGATTTTACATTGATAATTACCGCGAAAAACTCAAACCAAAAATTATGACCAGAGATTAGCCACAATCGCAAACCGCTGTAATTCTGGTTTCTCCTTTCCCCTCTCTCCCATCTTCCCATCCACTAGGGGCGATAAAGCCAAAGTGGTTGACCAGATGTAGCCAGTTCAAATTCTAACCAATCGATCCCTCCCGATAAACCGGATGGTATTCGACTTTTACCACTAGGAACTAAACGATTCCATAAAGGCTTAGGTTCTTCAATAGTTTCGCACTTAGTGTTATCTGGATCGAGACCGACTAATTCCGCCGTCCACCGACGAGCATCTTCCTCTGTTCCCAGTTTATCAACAATTCCCAGAGCCAAAGCCTGCTGACCTGTAAAAATCCGTCCATCAGCAAAGGTTTTCACCGTTTCTACTGCCAATTTTCGACCTTCAGCAACCGTTTGGACGAATTGCTGATAACTGACATCGATCATCTCTTGCAGAATACTTTGTTCTGGCTCTGTCAGTTCGCGATCGAAGGCCAAAATGTCTTTGTAGGGACCTGACTTAATCACTTTAAAGGAAATACCGATTTTCTCTAGCAGCCTTTCCAGGTTATTACCCCGCAGGATCACCCCGATACTCCCTGTAATCGTACCAGGGTTCGCCACAATATGTTCGGCTCCCATCCCAATGTAAACGCCCCCAGAGGCAGAGATATTACCAAAACTGGCGACAATTTTCAGTTTTTCCCGCAGGCGCATCAGGGCGCTATAAATTTCTTGGGAGTCCCCCACCGTGCCACCAGGGCTATCAATCCGTAACAGCAAAGCCGGGTATTTCTTCTCTTCTACTGTTTTCAGGGCTTCCAGCACCCGTTTCCGGGTTTGTCCTGCGATTGCGCCTGCGATTTCAATCCGAGCAATTTTTTTCCGAGACTTGGGCTTAAAAGGCCAGACCATGAGTTACAGAGTAATTTTGACTTGTTGAGTTTTGAAGGGATCAGCCCTAATTACTTAATTCTAATCGAGGTGAGAGGTCAGAAGCGAGAGGTGAGGGGAATTTTCCCTTTTACCCTCCACCTCTTCACTCTTCTACTTAACATGAGAAAATATTTGTGTTAAATTTTGTAAATAAGTATAAAAATTATTTACTGGTCTCACAGTCGAGCCATAATAAACAGGCTTATGCAACTCAAAACAAACACCCAATTGCCTTTTGGCATCTTAGGACTAATCGCACCATTTTTCCTGTGGGGTACAGCCATGGTAGCGATGAAAGGCGTAATCCCCAACACCACACCCCTATTTATGGCAGGATTCCGTCTACTACCAGCGGGGATTTTAGTCTTGGTAGCAGCTACAATTATGGGTCGTCCCCAGCCTAAAGGTTGGGCAGCATGGCTGTGGATTAGCTTCTTTGCCCTGGTGGATGGAACCTTATTTCAAGGATTCTTAGCGGAGGGATTAGTTAAGACTAGTGCTGGTTTGGGATCGGTAATGATTGACTCTCAACCCATCGCTGTCGCCATCCTTTCTTGCGTACTATTTGGCGAAATAATTGGTTTATGGGGTAGCCTAGGATTAGGAATTGGCACATTAGGGATCGGCCTGATTGGTTTACCCAATAGCTGGACGATTGGTTTCCTCCACGGTGATGGGCTAAATTTCGATTTCAGTATAGAGGGACTATTTGAACATGGCGAATGGCTGATGCTCTTAGCCGCTTTATCCATGGCAGTGGGAACAGTAACTATCCGATTTGTCAGCCGATATGCAGATCCCGTTACTGCTACAGGATGGCACATGGTTTTAGGTGGCTTGCCCCTATTTGCCTTATCCGGGATGTGGGAATCCCAACAATGGGTAAATATCGATCTCGGAGGCTGGATCGCATTAGGATACTCTACTATTTTCGGGAGTGCGATCGCTTATGGTCTATTTTTCTACTTTGCCTCCAGCGGCAATCTTACCAGCCTGAGCGCTCTCACCTTCCTCACACCCATATTTGCCCTATTCTTTGGTAAATTGTTCTTATCAGAAGTCCTCACTCCCATACAATGGATTGGCGTTGGCTTAACCTTAATCAGCATCTATCTCATCAATGAGCGTCAGGAAATCGCCTATCGGTTAAAATCGCTCTTCAATCGAAGCAGGAGCAATCCAGATTCAGTCAGCCTTGAGACAGTCACAAACCAAATAGATTGCGAAACAACCAATTCTCAATCTACCTTGGATCTTGCCTCAAGCTAGCAACAGCCATCTCCGCCGCAAATATCCCCCAGGGTGCTAAGTTAGGATAGACACACTCCCCACTTCCCAGGAGACAGATAGGGAGGAGGAATGGGAGAGTTTTCATCAAAACTCATTCCTCAAAACTCAAAACGCTCCTCCCCACTCCCCCCAAATCCAGAAACAATTACTTCCACTTGAGATTTAATATCTGAGATTTGAGCTAGCTTGGAGTGAGATCGAAATAGCCCATCGTGGCTACCTCTTCAAGTCCCTGATTCTTCTATGACTCGTCATCCCTCTCCCATCCTTTTAACCGCTTGTGTCACTTGCTTAGGCTGGTGTTTAAGTCTCAGCTACCCATCTCAAATACAGCCAGCCAGCGCTAGATCTGAACCCAACTTACCTCAATCCTTCCTCCTTGCCCAGTCCCCAACTCCCATAGACACGGAGACAAAACCTCTTGAGGTTGGCAGTGAGGGAGAAGAAGTCAAAAACTTGCAGAAACAATTGGCACAGCTAGGCTTTTATAAAGAAAAAGTCAATGGTTTCTACGACGCAAAAACCAAAATTGCCGTTGCTGAATTCCAAAAATCCCTGGGTATGGATGTCGATGGTATTGCTGGCAAAGGTACTTTGAGTCGCCTGAAAGAAGAGGTAGAAAAGAAATCCAAAGAATCAGGATCCAAAGATAAACCCCCAGCCAAGCCTCAGTCAAAGACAAAAAAAATAGATATAAATAAAATTAGAAAAATCTTATTTCCCATATTAATTACTGCTGTAGTTTTGGGAACAATAGGGGGTGGATTATTCCTCTTAGTCAAGAAATTAGACGCTAAAAAAGAAGTACCCAAAAATAGCCCTAGATCCAAGAAAACTAAACAAAAAAAAGCAACTAAATCAAAGTCCAGATCCCCAAAAATAGCACCATCACCCGATCTCATTCAAGATACTATCCCAAAGGATTTAGAGCCAGTCACAGAATCCGTCGATTCAGGAACCATTAATACCGATAACGACACAAACGGTTACAATTCGTCCGCCTTAGCAATTGTCAATCCAATCCCTCCCGAAAATCCTTCATCCCTTCAGACTACAGATAGCACCTCCCTAGTTAAAAAAGATCTTAATCTGACCAAAACAAATACTGTTGTTGTCTTAATTAAAGACCTCAAAAGTTCAGATCCGCAAAAGCGAAGAAAAGCCATCTGGGAACTAGCACAAAAAGGAGACTCTAGAGCCGTACAACCTTTAGTAGATTTGATCTACGATTCTGACTCCAAACAGCGTAGCTTAATCTTAGAAGCCATCTCCCAAATTGGGATTAAGACGCTAACTCCTATGAATAAAGCACTATCACTTTCCTTACAAGATGAAAATCCTGATGTGCGAAAAAATGCCATTCGAGATTTAACATTAGTTTATGAATTAGTCAGCCAAGTTAGCCAACTATTATCCTATTCTGTAAACGATCCAGATCCAGAAGTTCAGCAAACAGCTAAGTGGGCATTAACTCAATTAGAGAGAATTCGCAACCCAAAAATTCTCAATGAATTACCCCAATCACGCACTTCATTAAATTTTCCCGAAAATCACCAATTAGGTTCATGGAAAGATGAAAGTTAACAATCAAAATGAGGGATGGTGAATAGTTTTAAATTTTGAGGTTTTAATTTTGAATTAAAACTATTCCCGTCTATTTTCCAGGTTGAGAAAATTTTAAGAATGAAACAGCCCAGTCCCGAGCCAATAGTCACTAATTTATGGAATCTCTCAGACTATTACTAATATCCACTCCAGTGGGGCCATTAGGTTCTGGATTGGGAGGCGGTGTAGAATTAACTTTGCGTAATATTGCCACAGAATTAGTGCGGCGAGGGCATCAAATTACCATTGTCGGGACTAAAGGCTCCACAGCTTGGGGAATACCCCTAATCGAAATTCCCGGTAAACTCCAAACCTCAGCTTTAACACAGGGGCGAGATACTCCTACTATTATTCCCCCATATTCAGTATTAGCAAATTTTTGGGAATATGGGCGACAAGTACAAGAGAAATACGATTTGATTGTTAACTTTGCTTATGATTGGTTGCCATTTTATCTAACACCATTTTTTACCACTCCCATTGCCCATTTACTTAGTATGAGTTCCTTAAGTGAGGCAATGGATGAGATAATTGGACGAGTTGCTATCCAGTTTCCCGGTACTATCGGCGTTCACTCACAGGCGCAAGCAGCAACTTTTTCTTTCGCTAATTCCTGTCGTTGTTTGGCAAATGGAATAGATTTATCTCTCTATGAATTTTGTGAATCCCCCCAACCTTGGTTAGCTTGGGTGGGTAGAATTGCACCAGAAAAAGGTTTGGAAGATGCAGTAGCAGCTTGTCAGTTAGCTAAAATTCCTCTCAAAATTATGGGAGTCATCCAAGATGAAGATTATTGGCAGAAAATTCAGCAAATTCAGCAAAATAAGATCCCCGACTTTTCTAAGAAGTCAGGGATATCAAAATCGGGAATTTCCACAAATCCCTTAATCCAATATGAAGGGTTTCTCTCTACTACTGACTTACAGCAACGCTTGCGTCAATGTCAGGGTTTATTGATGACCCCCCATGTGGTAGAAGCATTTGGTAACGTAGTAATTGAAGCTCTTGCCTGTGGAGTACCAGCGATTGCCTACGATCGCGGCGGTCCCAGTGAGATAATTGAAGATGGCAAAACAGGCTGGTTAGTCGAACCCGATTCCGTATCCGGATTAGTCGAGGCGATCGCAAAATTAGATAAAATAGATCGCCATGCTTGTCGTCACCGTGCCGAATCTGAGTATTCTACCACAGCAATGGGCGATCGCGTCCAGATGTGGTTTCAAGATATCTTGGCTAAATCTAATTATTCTGACACGCTCTAGGAACTGATTTTGATTCACTATTTCTTTTGCTACTCTAACCATAGATAAAGCGATGAGGACGCTAATCTTTTGAAAAAGCTGACATGGCTAACAACAGCCCTTATATTTAGCGCAGTTATGGCGATTGCCTTTGTCATAATTACTTTTGCTAACGATGGATGTTTCCCTTTTTTGTGTTCTTCTTTAAATATTCCTACCAAAGGTTTAGGAGGATCGGAAGTAGGAGTAGATTATACCAAACTATCCCATCTCTTAGCCTTGGGTAAATTTGAACAAGCTGATTTAGAAACCGCCGAAAAAATACTCGCTGTTATGGGAAGAGAGAAAGAGGGGAATTTATCTAGAAATCAAATCGAACAATTTCCTTGCCAAGACTTAGCCACAATTAACAAACTTTGGTTAGGCTATAGTGGTGGTAAATTTGGTATCACCGTGCAAAGGGCACTATACCAAAAAATCTCAAAAGACTTAACCAGTCACCCCAGAAAAAATATTAAACAAAATCAAAACATTGAACAAGATACATTTGATATTTTTGCTGAAACTATCAGATGGAAAACTAAAGGCAAGCCCCTATCTCAAGATGAATTACCCATCAATCCCAATGGAGGCAAAGGATACCTACCAAGAACATATCTCAAACTAGAAGGTTGTAACGGGATTAGATTCTCTCTCTGTTTGCTAGGTTATCCTTGGTATAGCGCAGCACCAGACTTAACACAACAATTCTTCTCTCGCGCTACAATCTGTAAACTTTAATTAGACAT
>DOIX01000330.1:0-6583 GCA_003511885.1 Cyanobacteria bacterium UBA11153 | reverse complement strand
TCAATTGTCCACTGTCAATTGCTATACCTTTTGTTATGAACTCAAAACAAATCTGTATCTACGACACAACCCTCCGAGATGGTACTCAAAGAGAAGGATTATCCCTGTCACTAGAAGACAAAATACGCATAGCCAGACAACTCGACGAATTAGGTATACCCTTTATCGAAGGCGGATGGCCTGGAGCAAATCCTAAAGACGTACAATTTTTCTGGCGACTTAAAGAACAACCACTCAACCAAGCCGAAGTAGTAGCATTTTGCTCAACTCGCCGTCCCCATACTACAGCAGCCGATGACCAAATGCTCCAAGCCATCCTCGCCGCAGGTACTCGCTGGGTAACAATTTTCGGCAAATCATGGGATTTACAAGTTACAGCAGGATTAAATACTACCCTCGAAGAAAACCTAGCCATGATTCGAGATACGATTGAGTATCTCCGCAGTCAAGGGCGAAACGTAATTTACGATGCTGAACATTGGTTTGATGGCTACAAATACAATCCCGAATATGCCCTCAAAACCTTGATCGCCGCTAGAGATGCAGGCGCTAAATGGCTAGTACTATGCGATACTAACGGCGGAACCCTACCTCATGAAATTAGCAAAATTGTCCGAGACGTAATAGAGAAAACTTGTCATCAGAAAGGCGAAGAGGGGGAAGAAGGCGGAGCAAATTTGCCATCGCGAAGCGGGCACTTCATGCCATCGCCATCCTCCCCATTCCCCATTCCCCAGATAGGGATTCACACCCACAACGACTCAGAAACCGCCGTTGCCAATGCCCTCGCTGGAGTACTAGAAGGAGTAAAGATGGTTCAAGGTACAATCAATGGTTACGGAGAACGCTGCGGCAATGCTAATCTCTGTTCAGTGATACCCAATTTACAATTAAAATTAGGATATACATGTATTGAAGAAGATCGATTAACCAAACTCAGCCCAGCTAGCCGTCTGATTAGTGAAATAGTCAACCTCGCACCCGATGACCATGCTCCTTTTGTGGGTAAGTCAGCATTTGCTCACAAAGGTGGCATCCACGTTTCAGCCGTAGCCAAAAATCCCCTAACTTACGAACATATCCAGCCAGAACAAGTCGGGAATCAGCGGCGGATTGTCATTTCCGATCAATCCGGACTCAGTAATATTTTAGCCAAAGCCAAGAGTTTTGGTCACGAACTCGACAAACAAGACCCCACCTGTCGGGAAATATTACAACTGATCAAAGACTTGGAAAGTCAAGGATATCAATTTGAAGCAGCCGAAGCCAGTTTTGAGTTGTTGATGCGAGAAGCGTTAGGATATCGGGAGCCGCCTTTTGAACTGAAGGGTTTTCATGTTTACTGTGATATGCTACAAGAGATAGAGGGAGCTTACAGAAATTGCATGGCAACCATCAAAGTTGCTGTCAATGGTCAGGAGATTTTGTTGGAAGTCGCAGAAGGAAACGGACCAGTATCGGCACTGGATCGGGCTTTGCGTAATGCCTTGGTGCAATTTTACCCAGAAATTGCCAATTTTTACCTAACTGACTATAAGGTGCGAATTCTTGATGGTGGGGCAGGTACTTCTGCGAAAACTCGCGTTCTGGTAGAATCTAGCAATGGCAAACAACGCTGGACGACACTGGGAGTTTCCACTAATATCTTGGAAGCCTCCTACCAAGCTGTGGTGGAAGGTATTGAATATGGGTTGCTATTGCGCTCTCCCAAAAACAAGATTGTCAACTCTTCGAGTTGACACCAAATCCATACAGTAGGATAGATGTATTGCCAAAACATCTCCAATCCAATTTCATTTCTCGTCTCGAACGATTGACCTGTCAAGACGATCCGATCGTTTTGGCTAGGATACATCTGTAATTGAGGCGGATCCGATCGAGATTACCGTACATTTTCCCAAAAAGACTTGCATAAATGTCCATGATGCGGTACAAATATACATAAGTGTTTTCTTGCCGAGCAGAACTCTACGAATCGGCGTATGCGAATCGGCGTAATAGAGAAATCAGGAAGCACTTAAGTTCAAGGATTTGTAAAAGTTATTTCAAAAGTAATTCAGAGTATGATTCAGCAAGTTACTCACCCAATGGTGAAGTTGCAGCGTCAAGTCCAATCCCTGGTGAAATCTAAAATTATTAAGCCCAGCGATAGCATTTGGAAGATAGCCCTGCTATACGGGGATGATTGGACCTTCTGGAAGAAGGAACTAATCGAATTTGGTTTTACCATGCAAGATCCGATTGCCGATTTATTGGCAGTAGAAGCATGGGATGAAGAGTAAAGACGAACAATTAAGGATGAAATAAAATTGATGGGAACTTAAACGCTGAGATTTAGGGAAGAAAACGTGGTTAGTTGCGCTGTTTTTCTAATTGACTCCAACAAAACACCTCTCTCATCCAGTACACCCAGCCCAAGCCCCATCCTATATCCTTCATAGGGTGCTGCCAACAGTCCCTGGGAAGGCTGCTCAAAACTAGTCCTTAACCGATGAAAGATCGCTATAAGCAAGCTGCCAAAGCATGGGAAACCTCCCGAGCTGTTTGATAGCGATCGGCAAGATTGATATCACAGATTCGCTCAATGGTTTGTCTTAATCGCGAATCCAGCCCTGGCACACCTGATAAGTCAAACCTGTAGAGCGAACCCCGCTTATGCCAAAACTTGAGCGGCGGTTTCCCTGTGATTAAAAAAATTAAAGTTGGACCGATGGCATAAAGATCGGATTGAGTGACAGGCATACCTCGCTCTTGTTCAGGTGCGCTGTATCCCTCAGCACCAATTCGAGTACCTGGCAATGTCCCAATTTCTTTAACAGCGCCAAAGTCTAGCACAAAAATCCGGTTATCTCGATGGCGAAGCAGTAAATTTGCGGGTTTAATATCCCGATGAATCAGGGGTGGATCGCAGGAGTGGATGTAATCTAAAACAGAGCAAGTCTGAATCATCCACTCAATGGCCTCTCTAGGTGCTACTGGAGAGCCAACTACCACCCGCTTTTCCAAATCCTCACCGTGAATTAATTCCATCGCCAGATATTTTTTCCCTTCCTCGACAAAAAAGTCATAGTATCGGGGAATTCCTGAATGGTTGAGCGCCTTCAGAGTCCGAGCTTCTCGTTCAAAAAGCTCTTGAGCTTTGGCAATTTGGATCATATCGGAATTCATTTCCTTGAGAACCAAGAGGGAGGGTTTCCCGTCGATTTTCCCTGTATTATCCCAGGCAAGATAGGTAGTACCCATTCCCCCCTGCCCCAGGATCCGCAACACCTGATAGTGACGGATGACTCGCTGAACTAGCAAAGGTTGACCGCAGTGAATGCAAAATAAGTTTCCTGGCGGATTTCCTTGGTGATGGCAAATGCTAGCTTCCGGAGCGGGAGGAATAGGAAGAGAGGGACGAGTAACCTGGTTGATTTGAAATTTGAGCAATGGACCTTCTCGTGCCAGTCGAATCAGAGCATTTTCAGGCAGCCATTCTCGCGATATCAAAACACCATTGAGAAAAGTGCCATTAGAACCCTGATTGATAATTTGCCATCGATGGCTAGATTTAGCCGTTACCGCCCTTAGTTCCAGATGATACCTGGAAACTAAAGGGTCATTGAGAACTACATCATTATCAGGAGAACGACCAATCAGGATTTTGGATTGGCTCTTAAAATGCCACTTTGCCAGTGGGGTGGATGCCTGCGGATGCAAAAGGGTCAAAGTGACCATAGTTTAGCCGAGACAGGGAATGGGGAACGGGTAAATAGTTTTGAGTTTTCAATGACAACTTTGTAACCTCTAACCTCTAACCTTAACCTCTTCTTTAGCACAAAGGAATCAATCAAAAACGTTGCTCAAAGTTGGGTCGTACTTTAACCCGGATCAGAATACTTGTGATGTTATCGCAACCATTATGCTCGTTAGCTAGGTCAATTAACCGATCGACACCTTGATCCAGATTAGCATGGCTTCTGAGCAAAGGGGCAAGGGCATCTTGCCAGTGAATTTCGATCAGATCGCGATCTGACAAACCATCTGAACAGAGAATAAAGAGTGTATCTTTATCGAGATCCAAAAATTTCACATCAGGATTAACAAATTCATCGCTCCGCGGTCCCAAGGCTTGAGTAAGTTGGTAGGCATCATGACGGTTATAAGCGATGGCGGGATCGACTCCTCGCATAATCTCTCTTTGGCCCACCTCATGATCGATAGTGAGTTGCTCTAAACCATCTCTGCGAGTTAAGCGATAGACGCGACTATCTCCAACATGAGCGATCGCGACCTTGGTATTCTGAATTAAAATCATTACCAGCGTCGTCCCCATCCGGGCACTACCGGATCGAGCCTCTTGTTGGTTGAGATTGTAAATCGCCTGGTTAGCAATACTAATCGCCTCACGAATAGTCTCTTCTGTTGGTAATTGATCTTGCCAATGGTCTTCAAAATACTTGGTGAGGCTTTCAACTGCCATGGCACTGGCAATTTCGCCGCCCAAGTGTCCGCCCATACCATCACAGAGAATATACAGCCCGCGAGCATCCACAGTGAGAGATTTTGGAGTCTCTTGTTTTTGTACTTGTCTGCGGATCCCAAAGCAGTCCTCGTTGTGGTCTCGAGTATGACCAATATCGGTTCGTCCCACGTCATCAAGACTGAGTAACTTCATGGGGAGGATAATGGTTGGATCTTTACTGTTACTCTCATCAGCGGTAATTTGTACCATATTATCTTCTCTTGGTTCTTCAACTGGAAAATCTGAAAATAGGATCTCCGGTTGTGGAGAAACGGTAATGGCTTGTTCGACTGTGGCGATTTGAGTTAGGCGCGATCGCAATTCTTCAACACTGGTAATTTCATGGGCACACAAGTCCTGAAATACTGTCCCTAATGAAGTCAGTTGGGTTCTTTGAGATGTGCTAAATAATTTCCGCCATGTTTGACCCAAATCTTCTAGAGTTAAGGGTTCATCTTGGGCTTCTTGGTAAAGGCTCTCCAGACAAAATACTCCATATTTATCTACTCGCAGATTACTAATTTCTAACAGACTCTGGCGACAATGCCAATGTTCTAGAGCCTGCCATAATTCTGTCATTTCATCGAGCCATGATAAAATTTGACCTGTGGGAATATCTTCGCCCCCCCACAACTCGCTCAGGAGTTGCCATTGAGATCTGTCTTCTAGCAAAACTATTGATTTTCCGTTCTCTTCCCAAGCATCGTGAATGTCGGGAATGATGTTGTGGTATAGTTTTTTGAGTGCTAAATATGGATTTGCGATCGCAGGAATCCCAATTATTTTTGTCGATTGGCTCTCGGTATTCTTGGCTTCTGGAACTGATTCTAAGAGTAATCTTAATGGAGATTTTTGGAACGGCTGGCAGTCCAACACCCTCGCGAATGTCTCATTACCTGTTTTTCCCTCATTGACTGACTCTTCTAATTTTGGAGGTTCTAATAGTCGGTAACGGGATTGAGTATCTAGATAGATAGCTTCTGAAGATGATTGTTCCTGTTTTTCTCCTACCTCCTTCTCCTCTAACTGTGGTGGGACAGAAGATAGGTCTGTTACTGTGGGTGATTGATGCCCGTTGCCATCCTCTGCGGCTGGAGGTGTGATTGTTTTGACGGAAAAACTTTCGGCTTCATTCTCTTCACGATGAACTCCTACTGGTGGCTGAATTTGTAATTCTTCTTCTCCTCCTAAATCGATCGGTATTTTCTCTAATTCTGCCGGGAATTCTTCGAGAGAATCTGGTTGAGAGAGTGGCAAATTGCCCTCTTGGGTAAGAATTGCACGCCAAACAGTACCTATGAAAGCATTACATTTGTGGCAATTTTCTGAATTAACTGGAACTTGAGCGTGACATTCATGACAAATTTTATGGATCAGGGAAGTTCCACATTGCTGACAAAATTTATTAGTATTGGGGTTTTCAAACTTACATTGCAGGCAAATTAACATATTGAAACTTCCTTGATGGAGTGGGGAGTGGGGCGAAGGGGGTAGGGGAACGTCAGCCGAACAGGAGGGGAGAGTCGCAAATTCTTTGTCCCCCGAATCCCGTTCCCCACCCCGCAACCCCCCTTGTCTTCCGATTGCTTTCTGCCCCTAGCCCCCTGCCGCTAGCCGATGGAGGGCTGTTAATTCAGCGGGGGTGAGATATCGCCAATGTCCGGGTTGTAGCCCATCTAGACTGAGATTGGCGATCGCAATTCTTACCAATCGTAAGGTGGGATATCCCACTGCTGCTGTCATCCGGCGCACTTGTCGATTTCTACCTTCGGTTAAAGTAATCTCTAGCCAGGAGGTAGGGACAGTCTTCCGAAACCGGATGGGTGGCTGGCGAGGGGGTAGGACAGGGGGATCTGGTAAAAGATGCACCCTAGCGGGGCGCGTGCGGTAATCTTGAATTACTATACCTCTCTCTAACTGGCTCAAGGCAACTCGATCCGGAACACCCTCTACCTGCACCCAGTAAGTACGAGGATGTTGAAAGCGTCTGTCTGAAAGTCGGTGCTGTAAACCTCCGTTGTTAGTTAACAGCAACAGTCCTTCACTGTCTAAATCGAGTCTTCCTACTGGATAGAC
>DOIX01000060.1 GCA_003511885.1 Cyanobacteria bacterium UBA11153 | reverse complement strand
TGTCAGGAACTTTACTCAATCTTCATAAAATATCGACTTCTTGCCTAAGAGATTTGATCAAAAAATCCTGTAAAGCTCTTGTTTACTGGCTTTCAGCTTCAGCTTCAGCTCTTTCGTCGAACTCAGGTAAGGTGAGGATATTCCGAGCTTCTTGATTGATGCCCGTGCAATCAAGGCATCTAGTCAGTACTGAAATAAGCAGGATAGCTGGAAAGTTAGATATGGAAAGTTAGATATCGATCTAGACCGACTGAGTAGACGGTGTTTGGTGCGAGTCGTTGGCTAGAAACTAGACTGTGGGTTCTACCTAGTTTTACTCTGTCAGGAAAATCTCGGTGACTTTAGCTCGGAGAGTTTCAAGTCTTGTAAAAATTTATTAAGTTTGTACTCATTGCGATATGATGTAAAATTGAAATGGGAATCTCCAATCGAGTCAGTTGAGTTAGACGACATCGCCAGTTGAGGACTAATCGGCGCATTGCCAAGACTTCCAGACAAACAGCCTCTCTCTAGCTGCGATCGATAAAAAAACTTTACTCAAAAAATTATCGCGAAAATTTATCCTATATTTGTGGTAGGACTTAAGGGTCATAAATTTTAATACATTCGGAGAAAATCACTCAAACATTTTCATTAGAAAGGAGCATCATGAATAAGCATTCTATATATTTGAAAGGAATGTCATTGGCTTTGGCTCTGGGAATGGTGATGACGGAAAGCGTAAGCGCTGCTGTTGTCATTAATAATGGTTCTCAAGATCTATCTACCTCTTCATCCACCCTTTTAGCACAAAGGCGATCGCGTTTGGGATTCAGAGTAGGAGTTCGACCTTCTCGCCAACGAACCGGGGGAATTGCTCGCGGTCCTAGTGTTATCAGTGATTGTAATGGAGAATCGGTAACAGTAACAGCATTATTACCCCAAACCAACCGCCAGAATCAGAGCGTACCAGACGATAAGATTGAAGTTGAACAAACTGTATCAGCAAATCCTACAGTTTTGGTTCATATTACTCCAACCAAAGCCAAAAATGCCGAGTTTACTGTACTCAATGAAACAGGAGAGGATATTGTTCATAACGAAATTGTCTCCCTAACTCACAATTCTGGAGTAGTAAGTCTTAAAGTTACTGACAAGCCACTTCAAGCTGGTCAATTGTATCACTGGGCTTTTCAAATTAGTTGTGGTGGTACTGATGGGGGAGATTTGATGGTAGACGGATGGCTACAATACAATGCCCCAACTGGTGAATTAGCGAATGTAGAGAAACAGCCAGAAAAAGATCGCCCTGCTATCTATGCAGAAAAGAAAATTTGGACTGAAACTGTAAGTTCCTTAGCTGAGTTACGTCAACGTTATCCTAACGATCCAGAAGTGGCGGAGGATTGGCAAAGTCTATTAGAATCAGTTGGTTTGGGTAACATCGCTCAAGCACAACTAATTGGTTCATTACCTAGAGAGTAAAATTAATGATAGTTGGGTTTAATATCCGCATCGGAAAGTGAGGGTGGGTTTGAATATCTCAATAAACTTGTTAAACCCACTATTACAGGATAAATGTTGGGGCAGATTTTCCCTCAAGATTATCGGTAAAATTTATATCGAAAATTTATCCTATATTTGTGGTAGGACTTAAGGGTCATAAATTTTAATACATCCGGAGAAAATTATTCAAGCAGTTTCATTAGAAAGGAGCATCATGAATAAGTATTCTATATATTTGAAAGCAATGTCACTTGCCTTGGCTCTAGGAATGGTGATGACGGAAAGCTTAAGCGCCGCTGTTACCATTAATAATAGTTCTCAAGATCTATCCACTTCTTCATCCACCCTTTTAGCACAAAGGCGAGGGCGTTTGGGATTCAGAGTAGGAGGTATTCGACCTTCAAATCGTCGGACTGGGGGAATATCTCGTGGTTCTTTTCTTTGCGATGGGGATAGAATTACTACAACTGCATTAATGCCACAAGTCGAAGCCAAAAATGAGAAGTCTGGAAAACTGGAATGGATTCCTGTTGACGCGACAACTGTAGAGTCAAGCCCAAAATTCTTGGTTTATGTTTCTCAAACAAAAAAACCAACAGCGACCTTTATTCTCTATAAAGAAATCAAAGATGCCAATGGTAAAATAATTGACGATCTTGTCTACGAAGAAAATGTTGCTCTGACTGGAAAGTCTGGTATCGTCAGTATTAGTGTTCCCGATGATATCGAACTGGAAATGAACCAACGGTATCACTGGTATTTTTCCATGGAGTGCAATACAGTTCAATCCCCAACTGATACGTCTGCTGATGCGTCAGATCATTCTTATGTAGAGGGGTGGGTACAACGAATTCAAAAAGATCCCAATTTGGAAACTGCGCTAAAGAATGCAGGAGAAAAAGGGCATCCGGCTGTCTACTCAAACAATGAACTCTGGATTGAAACAGTAAGTTCATTAGCTGATTTGCGACAACGTTATCCAAACGATCGACTGCTACAAGATGATTGGCAAAGTCTTTTGGAATCAGTGGGTTTAGAGAGAGTTGCTAATGAGACACTACTGGGTTCATTAACCGTAGTTTCCCATCGAAATTAATATGGTTTTGGGCTAATTGCTCAATCTGGATATTGTCACAATGGTAAAGTCGGGGGAGGCTCAATTACTGTTGTTACTGTTGCTTATTCTCTCTTCCCCCTTCCCTCTCTTCACTATTAATTTGAGATTCAGACTACAATTTGATATTCGGACTAGCTTACCATCTTATCGAGAATTGAAGTGACTCACAATAGTGTAGAAGATTGGGATAAGGTTATTAGCCCTCCTTTGGATTATCCTAGCATAATCGCTGGAATGACGCAAGTTCGTAAATTATTGAAAATTAATATCAATAAATTTAACGAGGTTAAGGGGCTTTCAGCCGTTTTTGATTTATTAAATTATATTAAGCATTTTCTTTTGGCGTTTTTGACGCTTCTGGTCTTAATTTGTTAAGAAAGCATGACCTAAATCCCGATCGAGTAATGGGGGTAAGCTGCTACGCTTTTAATTTGTATGTTTTGAGAGAAGAGGAGCAGGGGAGCAGAGGGTTTGAGCGATTTTTTTTCTAACTTGGAAATATACAGTTTAAATGAGCAGCAGCTTAGTAGATTTATAGCGCATCTCACTGGTGTAGTTACATATTAGAAAATGGATGCTTTATCTGGAAAGCGTCATAACAAATGTACTGTAAATACGCTCTTCAAGCACTGCTATATAGCAATCGCCACATCTTATAACCTCTAAGCTTTCACCTCTAACCTCTAACCAAGACTATGGTAAAGCTTCGAGGGGAACTAAACCAGTTTTAGATAACAACTCCTGTGCCTCGCGAGTTTTAAGAATTTCAGCAAACTTTTGCCCTACAGGTTTGCGGCTATTATCTCTGGGATAAACTATCGCTAAAGGATAGGCTAATGGATATTTTTGGCTGATAAATCCTTCCACATTTGGGGCATAACTACCTTTAGCATTACATAAATCAGTATTGGGAGTGACAGGTTGTCGATCATCTTGAATTAAAGGTGAAATTGGTGGATTTTTGCCATTGACTAAGGCGAGAGGATAAACCGAGCATTGACCTAAAACTTTGCTTAAAGAATCAAAGCCAATTGCCCCAATATTACTATCCTCAAAATCTCGAATGACACCTCTGAGAGTTTGTCCGCTTTGAAGACGCTTAACCTCAACTTCTGAGGTAGGGCTAATCTGATTGCTTTGTTGGACTAATTTTCTAAATGCCTCAATACTATTTTGATCTTTCAAGACTCGCTCTTCAAAGATTTGGAGGGCTTCTTCGCTGAGTGGGAGATAGAGTTTCAGTCGGATATCGGGACCTCCTATTTGTGCCCATTTGTTAATTTTTCCTGTATAAATTTGACGCAATTGCTCGAAGGTAATTTCTCCGTTTAAGGCGGAAGGCAAACTATCATTCCGTCTGGCGTAGGTGAAGGAAACAAAAAATACTAGTCCATCATGAGCAATATTTTCATATCCTAAATCCGCAGTGAGGTTATTTACTAAAGTTGCGATCGCAAATTCGGATTCTTTGCTTCTCACTTTTTGGATTGCCTCTCCCCATAAGGGTTGTGGCTGATATAATAATTGTAATTTGGGCTGACGTTTGAATAATTCTTGTCCGAGGGTTGTTTCCTTGGCAATGAGATTGGGTTGTTGTAAGACGTAATCCCAAGGGCTATTCTTTTCGGCAGTATACTTAAAGTTACCTGCGGGAATTCCCGATACTTGTTCGATACAGCAGACTACGGAATCGGTGGCAATTTGATTTTTCAATAAGTTTCTGCCAAATAAATACCAAAGCAGGGTTAACAGGAGGATTAATCCTATCAGCCACATCAACCAAATAGGAATGGGAAAGCGCCGTTTCTTCTTTTTAACTTCTTCCTCTGTAACTCCTGATGAAAGTGTCGGCTGGATTTGGGTTTCTGGCGGCAATTTTAATAAAGCTTGACGGGCAATCTCCGCTGTCTCAAACTTGGACATTCCCATGCCCATTAAACTTAAGATAAAATCTTTACAGGCTGGATGAATGGGAGGCCAAAGATTCTTGTTTTTGGGATTAAAAGGTTGACCGTTAATCGGATCGTTAGTTCCTCCTGTCAAGAGATAAAAAGCCACATATCCCAAATCTTTTAAATCTTGAGCCACAGATAATATCGGTCGTTCTTCCAGAGGAGGAGCAAATCTACCTTCCCACAAAAACAAATCGCAGAGGTAGATAAAGAAACCTTCCTGAAAGCTAGGGCAAATCAGCAAACTCTCTAGATTGAGATTACCATCAATTAGCCTCTCCTGAACTAAACCAGAAGGGAGGCGGAATTTTTGGCTGTGGAGAAATTCCAAACTTTGCAATACTTGATTGAGGACTTGACGAACTTGAGAACTACTTAATGCGCCAGTTTTAAGTAAATAGTTAGCTAAAGTAGGATAGGAGTCTAGATTCCCTTTCGTGACTAGATAACAGCGTTCCTGATTTCGATCTGCGATCGCATCCCAAATCGGAATCAGCCGAAAGTCCTGAATTCGTCCATCTGGTAAACTCAAACCAGCTAATTTGACAAAGGCATCTTGACGCTGACGAGTTTCCTCCACATTAAAATATCGCGATGGTAACAGATATTCTTTAATAATGACGGGCTGGCGGTCTGGTAGTTGAACTGCTTGATACAGTCTGCCTCTACCTCGATAATTTAATAAACTTTCAATTTGATACCTAGCCTTAACCCCCTGAATTTTAGTTCCTGGCGACAATAGGGCAGGAAAACCGCATTTAATGCAATATTTAGCTTCTGGTTGTTCCTCCAATGTTTTTTGCGGCCATTGACAGGTAAAAGTATTTCCTTCTAGACAGCGATAGTCAGGGTAAAGAGACTTAATCTGCGGCGCAACAACTCGCTCGGGGAAAATGTCAGGGCCAGATTCAGTTCCCTCTACTTCTGTTTCCCCTGGTTTACGCCAAACTTTATCCTTAAGTTCCTCCAGGGTAGGAGGTTTAACTTTAATTTCTTCTTGAAGAAAAGGAAGTAGCCATAACAATCTAGCCGGAATCAACCGAATGAGTTGAGAACTAATCCTCATTTGGATGGCTTTGAATCCCTGGAAGAGACGGTTGCTTTCCAAGCTAGCAAATGCTTTTAATAGTCTTCCGATGAATCCTTGTGGATTTTTCTGTACCATGAGCCAAGCCTCTTGCCTGTTTGCGATCGCGGATTTTACAACTCTAACTGGTTTCAGTTGTCCAGTATAGCTAGGGTTTGCGGAAAAAGTCGGATTGTGAGGGTGGGGTGTGGGGTGTGTTTTTTTCTGTGGCTTTCCAGTTTAAGTGAAAAACTGTATGATTTTTGAGTGGTGTAACTCTGATTACTGGTACTTTTCCCTAGCTGAATCAGCGCTTTTATCTAATTTATTTTAAGGTTAATCATTTATAGAGTAAGCTCTATATATCTCAAAGGATAATGACTTGGATGAAAATACAGAAGATAAGTTGGGAATCGCATTATTAAACGGCGGGAAAAATGTCATCATATTTAATCCGTTACCGAAATGGAAACAAGACACAATTAACTGAGGATGGATGTCAAAGTAAATATATGGAGACGTGATATTTGGAGATAAACACAGATGAAAAGAGCGATAGCTTCGAGGGCGTGCAGCGCGATCGCAATCCTGATGGGCGGTATCTTGGTTGGTATGGGTGCAATTGCTGGCGGGAGGCTGGCTGTGACTGATTCTGCGATGGCACAGCGTACCCGGGATGCGATCGCAGAGCCGAACCAAGATGATTTACACTTAACTTGTCGAGGTACGATCCAAAATCGCGTTGATTTCACTGCTTATTACACAAGAGAAGCTGGATTTCGCCGCATTGATTTTCGCCCCCGTCGCGCCAATCGTACTCTAACTGTATCGATGAATTATGTTAAAAAAGATGCCCAAAATCGTGACATTTGGCACGGGCAAGGAAATAGTGAAGTTCAAGCCGATGTATCATTAGTCCATCTCTCAACAAAAGCCCCACAAGTAGGTTCCCGCATCTCCGTAGGTTACGATCATCAATGGGGACGTGCTACCTGTAGATAATTAACCAATTTTATCAAAAAAAACCTAATTTTGCCACCCCATTTCCGGCAAAAAATTACTTCTTTGCGTCTTAGTGTCTTTGTGGTTAATGAATATGAGCAAAAAAAATCTTGCCGTTTTCCTACTCAGTGCCGGAATCTTTACCTCCATCCTCTTCGCAAGTGCAGAAATTACCTCAACCAAACCAGTATTTAGCCAATCCCAACCACATCAAAGTGGAATTTCCGCCATCCCCTCAAAAGAAACAATTGCAGAAAACATCCGTAATGATGCCATCCGCAAGTGGAGTTTTCCCCAATCTGGGCGAGTGGTAAAAATAGAATCCGCCAATCTCCGCAGCCTAGGCGATGTGCCTTGGATTTCGCCCACCATTCCCAAATGGAAAATTACCCTAGAAACTCCTAACCTCAGATTAATTTATATTACCAACGAGACAGGCGATGCCAATGTATTAGCCAAACGGGAAAATTTGCAACTACCCAAAAAATTGCCCCAATCTCTAATTACCGCCATCCAGAAATCAGCAGTTTCTTACTGGCATCCTCAGTTTGAAACCACCCCTAGCCCAATTCTTCCCCCTCAAGTATTAATCAAAAAAGCCGAACCCGTAACCTGGAAAAACACCTGCCTAGAATTACCCAATTCGGGAGAAAATTGCACTCCTAAAATCATCAATGGTTGGCGAATTACAGCAGAAGGAATGACACCATCACCTCCATGTACAGCTTGTTTACCCGGTCCCGGTCATAATTTCACCCCACCCACCCTCACCTTCCGCGTTGATGACACAGGCAAACAAATTAGAGCAGATATTCCCGAATCCGTAGCAGTAGCCGTTTTTAAAGTAGCAGAATCTTGGGGATTACCAACTAAATCCGGAAAAATTGTTGGCGCAGCTCCAACAGAATGGATGAATTGCGATAAATTCCGAGGATTACCCGTTCCCTGCGCGATTATTCCGATTAAAGGCTGGCTAGTCAAAATCGAACATCAAGGCAAAAGATGGCATATCCGCGTAAATGAAAATGGCGGTAGCAGTGAAATAATAGCGCGAGAAAACATCGCTTTAGATAACAGTTTTGACGAATACTTAGCAACCAATCTCCGCATGTTAGCCGCCCAACACTTTGAAATAACCCCAGAAAACCTTTTATTTACCCAAGTTACACCCCAAACCTTTGGCGCTTGTCTCGGATTGCCCACTCCAGTAGAAAAATGCGCCCCCGATCCAGGACAAGGTTATCGCGTTACAGTAGAAGGTAAACCAGGAGAAAAGCAAATTTATCGCGTTAGCCGATTTTCTGGCATTCGCACCGAAGCCAATAATGGATTACCACCAAGGATAGATAAACTTCCCAATTCTCTTGCCCAAAAAGTTTTCCAGGATGCCAAATCTCGCTTAAATGTTCCCCTATCTAATTTACGAATTACTAGTGCAGAAGTAGTATCGGAATGCTATCCCACCCCTACAGATGTACCAAATCGTCCCTGTCAAGTGTTAGTATCATCAGGTGGCTGGGAAATTGTCATAACTGACTTTAAACGACAACTAGTATATCAAGTAGATGGTAGCAGAAACATTCAATCTGTTTCAGTGCAATAAATTAATCCTTGAAGATGAAGTAAAGCTGATAACTGAAGTATCTATAGCAATCCTAAATCAGTTGTGGCAATGCCTGAAAACTGCGATCCTTGCTCTGACTGGGTTTCAAGCCGCGCACTTGTTACAACTCATTTAGGATTGCTATAG
>DOIX01000331.1:32601-42875 GCA_003511885.1 Cyanobacteria bacterium UBA11153 | reverse complement strand
AAGACTTTTTCAGCAAACCCTAGATATAGCAACCACTAGGGCAGCCCCAACATTCTCAATTCCTCAAACCCTTGATTAGACAGCTTTCTTCCCTAGTCTCTAGCTCCTAGTCCCTCGCTATATATTTTCCTTGGCAACTTCCTAAACTAAACTATACTCCCGCTGAAAACTTTGAATTACCTTCTGATACTGTGCCCGTTCAAAAGCGCTAGGATCGATGACATTAATTTGACTCATTGTACCAATCATTTGGTCAACCGATTCGTATTCATGTTCCTCCATCCATTCTATCAATTCCTGCTCAATCTTCCGTAAATGGGGAATGCCATGACGGAGTAAGGCAGCACAAACATGAGTTACCCGCGCTCCTACCATGAGCATTTTCACAACATCCAAACCTTTTTGAATGCCAGTTGTTGCGGCTAAATCGGCATCAATGCGACCATATAATATCGCAATCCACCGCATGGGGAGGAGCATTTCTTGAGGATTACTCAAGCTTAAGTGAGGCCAAACTTCTAATTCTTCGGGGGAAATATCTGGCTGCATGAAGCGATTGAATAATACTAATCCATTCGCACCTGCTCTATCCAATTTTGTAGCCATATTTGCCAGATTGCTAAAAAATGGACTGAGTTTTACGGTTAGGGGAATGGTAACATCAGCCCGAATTGCTTCGACAATATCCAGATAGTTTTGTTCGACTTCTGCCCCTGTCAGATGTAGCTCGGTAGGAATATTATAGATATTTAATTCTAGAGCATCTGCACCTGCGGCTTGGATTTGTTTGGAGAAATCAACCCAGTCTCCTAAAGATGAACCATTTAGAGAAGCAATAATGGGAATATCCACCATTTCTTTGGCTTTGCGAATATGTTCCAGATAGGTTTCTGGCCCAACTTGGAAATTTTCTGGTTCAGGAAAATAGGTTAATGCTTCAGCAAAACTATCGGTTCCGTAGGTGGTATGATAATGCAATTCATGTTGTTCAATGCGAAGTTGTTCGGCAAAGATACTGTGAAGTACGACAGCACCTGCCCCAGCATCCTCTAATCGTTTCACGTTATCGATTTCTTCTGTCAGGGGTTGGGCTGCAGAGGGGACAAGGGGCGATCGCAATTTTAACCCTAAGTATGTGGTGGTGATATCCATAATCTTTTCCTTTTTTAAGAGCTGGGAGGTGGGAGGTGAGAGGTGAGAGGGTAATTTTATATAGCAGTACAAATATAGATTAGGACATTCTTTTTGGGCTTATTCCCCCCTTAATAAGGGGGGCAAGGGGGGATCAAAACCTCCTAATCTCAACCCGTAGTGCTATACTATCTGGCTAACTGTTAGTTTTTCCACTATGTCATCGCCCTCTCAACCCTAACCTCTGACCTCTTTTTAAATCTCAGATAACTGCACGGCGGCAATATCTTTACTCCAGACGGCTATCTTTTTCTTCGGATAACGTTCGCAGCTTAGTTTCATCAGTTGGTTTTTTTCCGCATTGATAGCTGCCAAGATTTTATCGTATAGTTCGTTGGCTTCCTCTTCTCCTTTACGCTGAATCATGGGGATGGTGTTGGAGTTTCTGATGGTTAATTCGATCGCAAACATTGGGTATTTCTCTTCAGGATTATGGGCGAAGTCTGTCTGAGATTAGGGATGGATTTTGCTAGTCTCTAATCTCAGACTCAAATCAGGCATTCGTAGTCTGCGGGACATTACTATCTGGAGCAGTTTGCGAGTTACCATTATGGGATTCTAGCTTACGTGCGGCTAGATATTGGTACATTTGCCAGCGCAGATTGACATCTTCTTGTGCTTCTTTCAGCAAGCGTTTGGCATCTTCTGGTTTACTCTTGGTGAGCATTTTGAACCTGTTTTCATTGTAGAGGGATTGTTCCACTTTTGATTTTGGCGATCGCATATCGAGTTGGAGTGGATTTTTGCCCTCTTGTACCAGGTGAGGATTGTACCGATAAAGTAGCCAACGTCCTGATTCTACCAGTTCTTTTTGATGGGACATGGCGGTGGTCATGTTAATACCATGAGCGATGCAGTGGGCATAAGCAATAATTAAGGATGGACCGTTGTAAGCTTCGGCTTCGAGGAAGGCTTTCAGGGTATGTTCGTCTTTTGCCCCCATGGCGACACTGGCGACGTAAACGTTACCGTAAGTCATGGCAATTAAGCCTAAATCTTTCTTGGCGGCGGGTTTACCTCCGGCGGCAAATTTGGCAACTGCGCCTCGTGGTGTGGCTTTGGATGCTTGTCCTCCGGTATTGGAATAAACTTCGGTATCGAGGACTAAAATATTGACGTTTCGTCCGCTAGCGATAACATGATCTAATCCTCCATAACCGATATCATAAGCCCAACCGTCACCACCGATAATCCAGACGCTTTTCTTAACTAGATAGTCGGCTAAACTGAGGAGACGTTTTGACTCTGAAGAGTTGATACTTTGCAGTTTTTCCTTAAGCTGGGTAACTCGTTCCCGTTGTTCCCAAATATCGGCTTCGGTTTTTTGTTCAGCAGTGAGGATAGCGGTAACTAAATTATCGCCTATTTCACTTGCTAATTTTTGCAGTAATTCTGCCGCGAATTGGGTTTGTTTATCGATAGAAACTCGGAAACCTAAACCGAATTCGGCGTTATCTTCAAACAAACTATTGCACCAAGCCGGTCCCCTCCCTTCAGGATTTTTTGTCCATGGGGTAGTGGGCATATTCCCGCCATAAATAGAGGAACAACCTGTGGCATTTGCCACCACCATTCTGTCTCCAAATAACTGAGTCACTAGTTTAATATATGGTGTCTCGCCACATCCGGCACATGCACCAGCAAATTCAAACAAAGGCTCCTGCCATTGTTGTTGGCGAATTCGATCTAAATGTAACAAACGACGATCTGGATTGGGTAAGGTAAGGAAGAAGTCCCAATTTTCCCTTTCTTGTTCCCGCAGCGGCATTTGCTGTGCCATATTGATGGCTTTGAGTTTGGGTTGGGCTTTGTTTTTGGCAGGGCAAACATCGACGCAAATCCCGCATCCAGTGCAGTCTTCGGCTGCTACTTGAATAGTGAATTTTTCGCCCGCAAATTCCTTATCTTTGGTGTCGGTAGACTTAAAGGTAGCTGGTGCATTTTCCAGATATTGAGCGTCGTAAGATTTTGCCCGAATTACACTATGGGGACAAACCATCACGCACTTACCGCATTGCACGCAAACGTCGGTATCCCAAACGGGAATTTCTAAGGTAATATTCCGTTTTTCCCATTTAGTTGTACCTGTGGGATAAGTGCCATCTACTGGCAAAGCACTTACAGGAAGTTCATCTCCTTGACGGGCAATCATTTTACCCAAAACTTCTCTGACAAATTCGGGTGCGGTATCGGGAATTGGCGGACGCAATTCGATAGTACTGTCTACTGTAGCTGGGATTTGAACTTCGTACAAGTTAGCAAGAGTATTGTCTACTGCTTCTAAGTTTGTCTTGACAATTTCTGCCCCTTTCTTACCGTAAGTCTTTTCAATGGACTTCTTAATTTTAGCAATGGCTTCTTCTCGTGGTAAGACATTAGCTAAAGCAAAGAAGCACACCTGCATCACGGTATTAATCCGCCTCCCCATCCCACTATTGAGGGCTACTTTGGTGGCATCAATTGCGTATAATTTCAGCTTTTTCGCGATAATTATCTCTTGGACAGTGCGAGGTAATTTACTCCAAACTTCATCTTGTGGATAGGGAGTATTTAACAGGAATATTGAGCCATCAGCCGCACAAGTCAGTACGTCTAATTGTTCGAGGAATCCCCATTGATGACAGGCGACAAAGTTAGCTTGACTAATTAAATAAGTAGAACGAATGGGATTGGGGCCAAAGCGAAGGTGCGATACAGTAACGGAACCAGATTTCTTAGAATCATAGACAAAGAAACCTTGGGCGTAGTTATCCGTTTCTTCGCCAATAATTTTGATCGAATTTTTATTTGCTCCCACCGTACCATCCGAACCCAATCCATAAAACATTGCCCGTACCACATTATCGGGTTCCGTGGAAAAATTCGGATCGTAAGGTAAGCTGGTATGACTAATATCGTCATTAATCCCAATCGTAAATTGATGTTTGGTTTGTGGAGCAGCCAGGGCATCAAAAATACCTTTCACCATTGCTGGAGTAAATTCCTTAGAGGATAACCCATAACGTCCGCCAATTACAGATTTAAGATGTTGGATTTTAGCTTTAAGATGGGTATCTCCGCCAAAATTAGCTTCATGAATAGCAGAGACAACATCCAGATATAAAGGTTCACCACCAGCACCAGGTTCTTTGGTACGATCCAAAATTGCGATCGCACTTACGCTATCCGGTAATGCTGCTACTAACCGTTTCCCATCAAATGGGCGATATAACCGCACTTTCAGCACGCCCACTTTTTCCTCATTCTGATTCAGATAGTCTACAGTTTCATGAACTGTTTCACACCCCGAACCCATAATAATTATGACTCGTTCCGCATCAGGTGCGCCATGATATTCAAAAAGTTGATACTGCCTCCCCGTCAATTGCCCAAACTTGTCCATACTTTCCTGGACAATATCAAGACAATCCCGATAAAAAGGATTAACAGTCTCTCTCGCCTGGAAATAAATATCCGGATTCTGAGCTGTGCCACGGAGTACAGGACGATCCGGAGACAAAGCGCGATCGCGATGTGCCATAATTAGCTCATCATCTATCGTCGCCCGCAAATCATCTTCTGACAGTAACTCGATTTTTTGTACTTCATGAGAAGTCCGGAAACCATCAAAGAAATGAAGAAAAGGCACCCGCGCTTTCAAAGTAGCAGCCTGAGCAATTAAAGCAAAATCATGGGCTTCCTGCACCGAAGCCGAAGCCAACATTCCCCATCCCGTACTCCGACAAGCCATCACATCTTGATGATCGCCAAAAATAGACAAACCTTGTGCTGCAAGGGATCTCGCCGCTACATGTATCACTGCCGAAGTCAATTCCCCAGCAATTTTATACAGATTAGGAATCATTAATAATAATCCCTGAGAAGCCGTGAAAGTAGTAGTCAAAGCCCCCGTTTGTAAAGCACCATGAACTACACCAGCCGCCCCACCTTCACTCTGCATTTCTATTACCGAAGGCAGAGTTCCCCAAATATTCAATTTCCCTTCTGAAGCCCAAGCATCAGCCCATTCTCCCATTGGAGAAGCTGGAGTAATGGGATAAATAGCAATAACTTCATTCAGTCGATAAGCAACCCAAGCAACTGCCTCATTAGCATCTAAAGTGGCAATAGTTCTCTTATTCATAATTTCAAGCCTTTGGATAATTTTTAAGAGTGACAAAGATCAAAATAAAAAGAACATGGACTGGGCGGTTTTCTTACACGAGCGACAGATTATTGTCAAGTCTTATCACTACACCCTCCCACAAATTCATCTCAAAAAACTTTGCGTCTTTTGCCCCCCTCGTTGCGCTCTTTCCGTTAAAAACTAAACTCTGCATCTGCCCAAGAATTAGATCTGACAAGAATTCCTGACATATCTTCAATCTTTGAACAACATCAATGTTGTTTTAGCCCTTCAATCTATACAAGGGATTAGCCACCTCCTCTTGAGAGATTACCACCAACTTGAGAGAGAGATTGTTTGCGATCGCTTCATCCCTTCATAGTTCTATTATCTAACACAATTATCCGATCTAGGCAATAATTTTTTGTTAAATAAATTCAAAAAAATTAGCAAGTCTCTCAGGAAGATCTATGAGAAACAGTCCTTACCAACGTAAAGATCGGCTTTTTCAGCGATTGTGGGGACAGCCTACCCGAAGGTTATGGCTGGTCGTTAAGAACTATTCTGTTTTGTAAACTTTTGTTATAATTAACCAACAAAACTCACAGACAAGACTGGAATTGGAAAATGAATCTGCCGCCATCAAGCCGACTGCAAATTACCTCAGACTTAAATATCTGTCGCCTGTTAAACGGGATGTGGCAAGTATCTGGGGCACACGGAAGGATAGAACCCAAAAGAGCGATCGCAACCATGTTTAATTATCTCGATAGAGGCTTTACAACTTGGGACTTAGCGGATCATTATGGCCCAGCGGAAGATTTCATTGGCGAATTCCGCCGTCAACTAACTGCCAATCGAGGGGAAGAAGCCTTAGCAAACCTCCAAGCTTTTACCAAATGGGTACCCAGACCAGGTAAAATGACCAGAGAAATAGTCGAACATAATATCGATATTTCCCGTCAACGGATGGGAGTAGATAGCCTAGATTTAATGCAATTCCACTGGTGGGAATATCGAGATCCAAACTATCTAGATGCTCTCAAGTATATGGCAGACCTGCAACAAGAAGGGAAAATCAAGCATCTAGCCTTAACCAACTTCGATACCGAACATTTAAAAATAATTACCGATGCCGGAATCAAAATTATCTCCAATCAAGTACAATACTCCATAATTGACCGCCGTCCCGAAGTGAATATGGTCAAATTTTGTCAGGAAAACGATATCAAGCTTTTCACCTACGGCAGCCTTTGTGGTGGCTTACTTTCCGAGAAATATTTAGGAAAAACTGAACCCCGTGGCAGCGAACTTGCTACCGCCAGCTTGCGAAAATATAAAAATATGGTAGATGGTTGGGGAGGCTGGAGCTTATTCCAAGAATTACTAACGATCCTTAATGAAATTGCCACCAAACATAGGGTCAGTATCTCCAACATCGCCACCAAATATATATTAGACAAACCAACAGTGGGCGGTGCGATTATTGGCGCAAGGCTAGGAGTATCGGAACACTTGGAGGATAACGGGAAAGTATTTGATTTTAGCTTGGATAGAGAAGATTGCGATCGCATTCATCAAGTATCCCTCAAATCACGAGACTTATATCAACTAATCGGCGATTGCGGAGACGAATATCGGCGATAATTAGGGCTTGCTGTATAAAGCTGAAACCTTGACGGCAATTAGCGAAAAGCTCTGTATCAGTTAGTGAAAAGTACCAAGAATAGGCAAGAAATCGATATTACGAGCCAAATGCGTGGTAACTATCATGAAAAAAGTCAAGGGAAAACATCGAACTCCGTTGGCGAAGCGCGAAGCGCATACTCAGAACTCCGAACTCAGAACTCCGAACTCAGGTATACCCGATTATTTCTACCCTAGTCCCCAGTCCCCAGTCTCTCAGACGGCAAATACACCTAGTCAGATACGGTTCACACCAATACTCAAAGCCACAGATTTTCATACATTAGACAGAGTAAACGCGATCGCGTCTCCAGCACCAGCTTGAGCCGATTGCCCCACTAGCAGAGCAGCAGAAAGCCGATACAACCGTCCTCTCATGTTCGGAAAATACCCATTCATGAGATAGACCAACGGCATTCAATATATGTAGAGAGTGAGTAGCCCGTTCGTAGTAGGCGCTTGAGCGCCACATAATACAGCGATTTCCTACCCCTTGGATGGTTAAATTTTAAACCGCCCTTACCCCACCCCTATTTTTAGTTAAACAATCCTGGAAGACTATTATGGCAAAAGTTGTTGGCATTGACTTAGGTACGACAAACTCCTGCGTCGCCGTGATGGAAGGCGGTAAACCCACCGTCATCGCTAACGCCGAAGGATTTAGAACCACCCCCTCTGTAGTAGCTTACGCCAAAAATGGCGATCGCCTCGTCGGACAAATCGCCAAGCGTCAAGCAGTGATGAACCCCGAAAACACCTTCTACTCCGTCAAACGCTTCATTGGACGCAAATATAACGAAATTACTCACGAAGCTACCGAAGTAGCTTACAAAGTCCTCAAAGTAGGCGAAAATGTCAAAATTGACTGTGCTGCTCAAGGGAAGCAATTTGCCCCCGAAGAAATTTCTGCCCAAGTCCTCCGCAAACTAGTAGAAGATGCCAGTAAATACCTTGGCGAAACCGTAACTCAAGCCGTAATTACTGTTCCCGCCTACTTCAATGACTCCCAGCGCCAAGCCACCAAAGATGCTGGTAAAATTGCGGGCGTGGAAGTATTACGGATTATTAACGAACCTACCGCTGCATCTCTGGCTTACGGTTTAGATAAGAAAAGTAACGAAACTATTATCGTTTTTGACTTAGGTGGTGGTACATTCGACGTATCCATCCTCGAAGTAGGAGATGGCGTATTTGAAGTATTAGCAACTTCCGGCGATACCCACCTTGGCGGTGACGATTTTGATAAAAAAATTGTGGATTTCTTAGCCGCAGAATTCCAAAAAGCGGAAGGAATTGACCTCCGGAAAGACAAACAAGCATTACAACGCTTAACCGAAGCAGCAGAAAAAGCCAAAATTGAACTTTCTAGCGTTACCCAAGCCGAAATTAACCTCCCCTTCATCACCGCTACCCAAGATGGTCCCAAACACCTGGATACTACCTTAACGCGGGGTAAATTTGAAGAAATTTGTGCCGATTTAATCGATCGTTGTCGCATCCCAGTTGAGAATGCCGTCCGCGATGCTAAAATTGATAAAAGTGCCATTGATGAAGTGGTATTAGTGGGAGGTTCCACTCGGATTCCCGCCGTTCAAGAAATAGTCAAACGGGTATTAGGAAAAGATCCTAACCAAAGCGTCAACCCCGATGAAGTGGTTGCTGTTGGTGCAGCGATTCAAGCAGGCGTTCTCGCTGGTGAAGTCAAAGACATCCTCCTCCTCGACGTTACTCCCCTATCTTTGGGTGTGGAAACCTTGGGTGGTGTCATGACCAAAATTATCCCCCGCAACACCACTATTCCTACCAAGAAATCCGAAACCTTCTCTACTGCGGTAGACGGACAAACCAACGTAGAAATTCACGTTCTCCAAGGGGAACGAGAAATGTCTAACGATAACAAGAGTTTGGGAACTTTCCGCTTAGATGGTATCCCACCTGCACCCCGTGGCGTTCCTCAAATTGAAGTGACTTTCGATATCGATGCTAACGGTATCCTTAACGTCATGGCAAAGGATAAAGGCACTGGAAAAGAACAATCTATCAGCATTACTGGTGCTTCTACCCTACCGCAAAACGAAGTCGAACGGATGGTTAAAGAAGCCGAAGCCAATGCCTCTGCTGATAAAGATCGTCGCGAAAAAATCGATCGCAAAAACCAAGCTGACTCCCTCACCTATCAAGCCGAAAAACAAATTAGCGAACTCGGCGATAAAGTCCCCGCTGCTGATAAAACTAAAGTAGAAGGATTGATCAAAGATTTGCGCGATGCAGTTCAAAAAGAAGATGATGAGAAAATCAAAACTCTCACTCCTGAATTGCAACAAGCCCTCTACGGAATCAGCGCTAATCTATATCAACAAGCTGGCGGTACTCCTGATGGTGCAGCCCCTGGTGCTGGTCCTAGTGGTGGTGCTTCCACTTCCAGCGGTAGCGATGATGTAATTGATGCCGAATTCTCGGAAACTAAGTAACCTCTCCCCCTGCCCCTCTCCTGACAGGCGAGGGGAGTAATTCACCTCTCCCCTTGCCCCTCTGCTGGAAGGCGAGGGGAGTATCTATCGGTAAGGTAAAGTATAATTGAATCCAGATGGGTACTTAGGAAAGGTCGAAAGCCACCGCATCAATTATGGTAACAAATCGGCAATTTTTTTATATATCTCCAGAAATCTATCTAGAAGGGGAGAGAGTCAGCCCCATCAAGCATGAATATCGACGGGGAGAAGTTTATGCAATGGCGGGGGCGAAGAAGCCTCATATCGTTTTGGGGACAAATTTAGCAACCTTGTTAAATATTCATCTCGCAAATAGCCCATGTCTTGTTTTAACTTCAGATATTAAGGTGAGATTGTCTGAAGCGAATTGTTATTATTATCCAGATATTGCGGTTGTCTGTGATGAAAGGGAGATTAATAATACCGATGATTTTATTCTCTATCCCCTCCTTGTAATTGAGGTGTTATCGAAATCGACGGAAGCTTTTGATAGAGGTGAGAAATTCACTGATTATCAAACCTGTCCTACTTTACAAGAGTATATTCTTATTCACCAAAACCAGATAAAAATTGAATGTTATCGTCGTGAGGAGTCGGGGGTTTGGAGGGAACAAATATATGAAGTGGGGGATGAAGTGGAGTTTCGGAGTGTGAATTATCGCGGTTCGATTGAGGATATCTATCGCAAAGTGCCTGGGTTGGTATGAGGCTTAAATATGGGGTGTTGACTCTATTAGACATCTCCAAAATATAAATTATGGCTTACCTGTCGGGGCAGGGCGAAGCATAAGGGATATCCA
>DOIX01000331.1:4711-32294 GCA_003511885.1 Cyanobacteria bacterium UBA11153 | reverse complement strand
TGTTTTCTGGAGAAGTCTATTGTATGCGATCGCCAACATCTGCACCAGATTTCTCGATTTCCTGTTGGATAACTTCTCAGGGAAGTTTTAACACTCTAGCAATTTGTTCAACACTCAAACCTTCTTTAACAAGTTCAGTAACAGTTTCTAATTTAACTTGTTGATAAACTTCCGACTGTTTTAATTTATTTTCTGGTAACTTGTTGCAAATATTACCCCTGACGGGGCGACAACTATGGCTGAAACCCTTGCACAGTCTGACATGTAGCACATCTTCGTGTCCCAAAAATGAGTCTATTTTTTGGCATTATTGAGATCCTGATTTCAGGGCGGATAGCTACAAGTCTCATGAATTCGTTGTTCACCACTAGATTTCTTGGCTAATTTTGAAAAAGGTGGGTGTCTTTTTCTTCGATTTGTATGAGTTGAAAACCATATCCTGTCTAGCTTTGATCAATAATTGTCGCCCCGTCAGGTAATTGTGTCGTTGTCTCTATCCACAAATAAAAATCCTCCTCGTAAAGGGTTTGATTGAGTTTGGCTTGAGAATGGGTTACCATAGCAGTTTATCCTTTGCAGCCTTAAAATAGCTGTCATTTACCGTTTTGTCTTTTATTCCGTTGCACTATCATTAATATAATGATAATGCAGGTTCCTTTTGTTCTTCTCGCACGCGCTTACCCTTAAGGATCATTTTTACACCACCTTTAGGTGCAAGGACAACACCTCTCCGTTGAGGTTTTACAGGTTTATTTTCAGCTAATTCTAGTTGATATCTTGACAAAATTGTTGCCAATGCTAACTTCATTTCTAACTGTGCTAATGCTTCACCCATGCAGCGGCGGACTCCACCACCAAAAGGAATGAATTCAAAGGGAGAAAACTGACGTTCTAAAAATCTTTCTGGCTTAAACTTTTTTGGTTCCGGATAAAGATCTTCACGCTGATGTATTAGATACATACACCCCGTCACTATTGTGCCTTTGTCTAACTTATGTCCTAATAACTCAATCGATTGTTCGGCAATTCTAGGGAAGGTTAACATCGCTACTGAATGAATCCGTAGTGTTTCATTACATACTGCTGTCAGATAAGGAAGGCGGAAAATAGTCATGGGATCTGGAGAATCACCTAAGCTATCTAACTCATTAAGCAGTTTTTGTCGCACTTCTGGATAACGATGAATCCAGTACAATCCCCAAGCTATTGCTAATGCTGTTGTATCATGACCTGCGAATAAAAAGGTAATTAATTCATCACGCAATTCTCTATCTGTCATCCCTGCGCCTGCTTCATCTTTAACAGACATGAGTAGAGAGAGAATATCAGTACGTTTTGGATCTGGGTTTTGGCGGCGATCGCAAATTTCAGTATAGAGTAAATTATCCAGTTGTTTTTGCAGGTTTAAGAAGTATCCCCAAGGACTCCACATACCTAAATCTTTTTGCAGGGATCGGAAAAATAGCAAACTGGCAGTTAGAGGAGAATTCATGAAATTGAGTAAGGCACGAGACTTTTCTATAATTTGCTCGCATCTTTCTCCTTCATAAAGTCCAAATATCACTTCCATAATCACCTGGATAGTGATTTTTTGGGTGAGATTTAGTGCTTTAAAGGGTCGATCGGAGGGAAGCCGATTGATGGTTTGCTCTGTTATTTTATCAATTAACTGTCCATAAGTTTGGATGCGATCGCCGTGAAAAGAAGGCATTAATAGTTTGCGTTCTCGTTTGTGACTGTCGCCTTCCAACATGAAGATTGAATAATTACCAACTAATGGCTGCAATATTTGGTTCAAATTACCAGGGGCACTAAACTGCTTTCTGTCATTAGTTAAAATCTGCTGAAGGGCTTGAGGATTTTGGACAAAAATAAAAGAATCAGCAAAACCACCGATACTAGCAGTAAAAAGGTCAGGATATTGATGGGCAGCTTTTTCCATATAGCCCACGGGATTGAAAATCCATTGGATCTTTTGGAAAAAAGGAGAGATCCTTAAATTATTCGGAGATGACATGATGGAGCAATAATAGTTGCTAAAAGGTATATAGCGTTTTCATTTGAGTTGTTAACCCCACCCCTGTCCTCCTTTTAGTAAGGGGAGGGTTTGGGAGGGGTCTAGGTTTTACGTTCTGTATGAAAATGCTATATAATTAACCAGTATAGCAGTTGAATCTGAGATCTTATACCATTAAAGAGGTGGGCTGTTAAAACCGCAGCTTGTAGGTCATTCCCAATCTGCGATCGCATTGAGATGGGAAGTCGCCCTGGGAAATTATAAAGAATGACAAAACTTTAGATTAAAAACCTATATGTTACGCTATTGACTTCTTTGCGTACCTTGGCGCTAACCTTGGCGTACCTTGGCGTAAAAAAAATAGCATTTCATCCAACTAATAACTATTATAAGCTATAATATAATCAAAAAAATCAATAACAACCCTCAAAATCAATGAAATACTACCTCAATCAATTAACTCTAATCATCACAATTCCTATTTTAATTACCCCAGCCGCAGCCAACGCAGCTAACCCCCAACATTTAGAACAATTAAAAGCCACCAATGCTTGCCCTGGATGCGATTTAACCGATGCTAACTTAATCGCTGCCAATCTGCAAGATGCAGACTTAAGTGGAGCTAAACTAAACGGCGCTATCCTCAATAATGTTAACCTCACCCGCGCTAATCTCAGCGGTGCAGAATTGAGAGGTGTGGATTTATCTGGGGCTAATCTCACAGGAGCTAATTTAAAACAGGCAAAATTAGGAGCGATACAACTGACTAATAAAGCAGTAGTTGCTAACTTGTTGAATGCTAAACTTCAGGAAGCTGATTTATCTAATGCGGATCTCAATAGTGCCCAGTTAAATTATGCTAATCTAATCAAAACTAATTTAGAAGGAGCTAACCTGACAGGCGCGAAACTATCAGGGGCAAATCTAACCGGAGCCAATTTAAAAACAGCGAATATGGAGATAGCTGATATTAGCACCGCTAACCTAACAGGTGCGAAAATGACTGGCGCAAACTTAGATAAAGTTAAGGGTGATAGTGCTAATTTTAGTAATGCCGATTTAAGTAAGGCTTCCGCTGCTAATGCCAATCTCAGTGGTGGAATTCTCAAAGGGGCGAATCTGGAAAATACAGTGCTAATTGCGGCTAATTTACAGATTGCCGATTTGAGTGGTGCTAATCTCAAAGGTGCGGTTTTGAAGGGAGCAGGCTTTAACCGGGCTAATCTAACAGGGGCGAATTTGGAAAATGCAGATTTGACGAATGGAAAATTTGCGATCGCAAACCTGACAAATGCTAACTTAACAGGTGCTATCCTTCAGTTTGCTTATCTCTACAATGCCAACCTCACCAAGGCTAACTTGAATGGCGTAAATCTCAAAGACTCCCGACTTCGCAATGCTGACTTAACAGGTGCTAGTTTAATTGGGGCGACATTGGAAGGTGCAAGTTTAATTAGCGCCCAGTTAAAGGAGGCAAATTTAACCTACACAAACTTAAAGAAATGCGATTTTACAGAAGCAAACTTAACAGGTGCTAACCTCAGTTATGCCAACTTAACTCAGGCAAATTTTCAGCTTGCCGCCTTAACTGAGGCTAATCTAAATGGCGCTAATTTGAGTGAGGCTAATTTTCAAGGAGCCGTGGGGTTGAATCCATAAATTAAGTCAAAAGTCAAAAAATAGTTTACCCATTCCCCTACCAAGGATTGCCAATCATGGTAAAAGCAGACCAAAAATAAGGATGTTTAAAATTTTGATCTCCTAATTTAGCTAATTCAGGTGGCAAAGGTACTGCATCGCTATCCGCCATCAGTTTACCACCAGAAATATACACTTTGCCCTGCAACATCGCTACCTGTGTTTGCCTTAATGCTTCCGACTTCGTAGGTGCTTGTTTAAGCTCCTGATAGAATTCCGTCATCAATCCTAGCGTACCGCGATCGCTAACATACCACAAACTGCCCAAAGCCGACTTCACACCAGCTTGCACGGCTAATCCAGCAAAACCCAACTCCGCTTCTTCATTCCCCAAAGCTGTGCGACAAGCACTTAATACCAATAACTCCACAGGTGGGTTATTCCATCCCAGAGATGACAATTGATTCAGTGTCAACTTACTATTCCAAAGTTGAATATAAGAATTACTAACTTCTCCGGGCAGGAAATTGGCATGAGTTGCTAAGTGAATAATCCCAAAAGGCTGATTTTTTCGCTGATTTTTCAAGTTTTCTATAGTAAAACCATCATTAAGAAAAGATTTTCCTTCCCAAAGAGATGGCGTGATTGCTGATAACTCAACAGGCACTCCTGGCAGTGGCTTTTGATCGCTAAAACTATCCGCTCCCATTGCTAAAACTTCTAAGTTTTTGATCGGTTTGTAGCGAGTATCTGTTAAGCTAAGACTGGGCATTAAACCAATGCTATATTTTTCGATCATAAATTGTTTCCCATCATGGAGAGCCGCAAATGGAATTGAGCGCAAGCCAGTATCCACAATAAAGCTTAAATTTTGAATACCTTGCGCTTTGATATCTTCTTCTAAAGGTGCTATTATCCAATCATAAAGTTGTTTCGCTGGCGCTAAATAATCTTCCTCTTTAGAGCGGACATTGGTAATTTGAGAACGGAAATTATTAGCAACTTCGATAACTTTTTCGCGAGTTGCTCCCTCTACCCGCTTGCGAATTACTCCACCCTTTGATGTTATCAACACTAATTCTAATTGATCTTGGGGAGTTGGTGAGTAAATTCCGGAGCTAGTATCTGAGGATAATACATTAACGGCTCTCTCTGTGACAAGTTTCTGAGGGATAAAACTGACATAAGTAATTGCTGGTTTAACTCCAGTCGCTTCTTCAATTTCCTGAATCAGATTTTGAGTTTCCCCTATAGTTTTCATTGCCGTATCAGTTGAAAGTCCCAAATATTGCTCGAATTGATTGGTAAATCTTTCTTCTGCGGCATTGACTGAGTTAGGATTAGCTAAATCTGAGGCTGAGTTTTGATGTAATTGCTCGTTGATTAGGATTGGTTTGTTGTCATTTATGTTGTTACTATTTATATTGTTGGAGGCTCTATTGTCTGCAGGCGTATTACTGACAGTAGCCCTGGGATTTGTACCGGGATTTGTTCCCGAATTTGTCGCTGGATTGACACTCGGATTAGTGGCTGGATTGACACTCGGATTAGTGGCTGGATTGACACTCGGATTAGTGGCTGGATTAGTGGCTGGATTAGTGGCTGGATTAGTGGCTGGATTCCCACCTGTGCCTGTGCCACCTGTACCACCTGTGCCACCTGTACCTGTACCACCTGTGCCCGCAGGAGGATTAATAGTAGTTCCTACTGTATTCCCAGGAGCAAAACCCGTGTACAATTGGGAAGGTTCCAATCCTGCTGTTATCGTAATTGTTCCTGGAGTACCTTTACCTGAGCCAGCAGTAGATTGCGCCTCTATATCTCCATAAGTAATACTGCCCAAAGCTGTCAAAGTTACATCACCAGCCGTGCCTTTATTAGAAATAGTCGCATTTATTGTACCGCTGGTAATATTGCCATTCGCTGATGACAATATGACAGTACCAGCAGTTTCTTTATTTTTAGCAGAAGTATCTATATTCCCTACAGTTATACTCCCTATTGCTGAAGCAGTAGATGAAGTAAAGTCTTTGCCCTCTTGTGTAGTCGGCACATTTGCAGGATTTACTAGTGAAGTCAAACCTGCCCGCAAAATTAATGCTGGGCTGCTAGTTAAAATGGGAATATCTGGATCCGAGCCAGAAAGAGTAGCATCTGGGCCTGTAATTTTAATTTTACCAGCAGTAATACTGCCAGTTGCTTCCACTTTCAGTGCCACACCCTCGTAATCGCCAAATGTTACATCTCCATCAGCACTAATAATCGGATCGTAAAAACTCAAAAATTTACCAGGATTGCCCGCTAAATTGAGTATCGAAAATTGCCCCCCACTAGTAAAATGAGCATCGCCAGAAATAATGCCATCGCTAACTAAACTGAGATTACCACCACTTTGAAAGGGAGTTTGGGGATGATTTAAAGCTAAAATATCAATATTTTGATTCCCTTGAATGTAGAGATTACCCCCAGCTTGAGCTAAAAACGGATTAGTTACACTATCCCGTATTCTTACCGTATCTCGCGCTAGTAAATTGAGATTACCAGTAGTTTGGATTTGGCTTTCAACTAAAGTAAGATTACTTTGAGCTGATAGGGTGGCAGTATGGGCAATGCCTGAGTTGGGCTGCGGTAAAAGATGTTTCACCGCCACATCTCCAACTCCAATCTTTATAGCACTTCCAGTTAATTCTACTTCTCCTACACCATTTACCCCAATCCCAGAAATCTGAGTACTTCCAGTCAATAGCGCGGGCAAAGATAGAGGAGTAATTGAAGATATTGGCGTATTAATTTCTAAACTCAACAAATGTCCCGGTTGACTGAGACGCACCATACTTTGCCCCGGCACTGTCTCGACGACAAGTTGTCCCCCTGATGCCGATAAATTACCTACACTAATAACAGTACCGCCAATTAAAGATAGATTATTTCCCCCACTTACAGACAAATTCCCAGCATTAACAATTGCGCCCGGTGTCTGTGTGGTAAAACTTAACCGATTGGGCGTTCCGATAAGGGAAGTATAATTATTAGAGCCAGTAGCATTGAAATATCCATTGTCAAAACCAACATTAGTTGCGGTAGTAGCAGTAAATGAAGCTGGAACATTTAAGCTAGCATTAGGACCAAATAAAATACCAGCCGGATTGATTAAAAATAGATTACTATTCCCTCCCGTCACCTGAATCAAACCATTAATTGCCGAAGGATTACCCCCAGTAACGCGAGAGAGGATATTTTGAATACCAGGATTAGAAATAAAATTAGCAATTTGATTGGCATCCAAACCAAATTGAGATAAACTGTGAAACAGATTCGCTCCATCAGATGAAGTTTGACCCCCGGTAATATTAAAGGTGTTATTCTGCTGCTCTACAAGGGTATTTGTGCCATCATTAGCAGGAACAATTCCTTGTGCCAATACAGCCACAGGAAAATTGTCCCAACAGAGGAGTGCCACACCAGCGGTAGTAACAGCAATTTTTTGTATAATCTTGTTCATTAGATCTGTACCTTTATCCTCTCAGTAGTTAAAAAATTGTACTATGGTGTGGCAAATACACCCTCTCAATAAACCTACTCCTTTCTCCCTCAAAGAATACCTCTTGAGGAAGAAAAGATAAGTAATATTCTGGCTGTTGAGAGTAAATTCTTCTTGATATCCTCAGATTGGGATAGCCTTACCTGCCTGCCTCTCATACTCGAGCATGGATTTAACATTCAAGGCTAACCAGTAGACTCTTGCTATGCAACAGCCTAGTAGCCATCATTTCCCTTGGAGGTAAACTAATGAACCAGTCTGTCATGGTCAATAATTCTCAACTTCTGGTTCTTACCTGTCATAATTTATCTCATATTCTAATCCAAAGTACCAAGGGATTGGCAGATTCCTGATTGACGAGTGAACTTATTACTATTGTAGCTCAGAAGATAGTGTATCGCTAGAAAGTAAGTTGGTGAGATAGTGGGGTGGGGCGACTGGGAGAAGATATAGCAGTTGACAGTTGACAGTCATAGCCATGGAAATCAAACCATTTACCTAGGAAGGCGGCTTGGCTCTATGTCGCTTTCCGGCTTTGAAATACTCCTCCACTAAATCGGAGATTATAGTGGGGGATTCTCAGTGCAATTACTGAAAATCAGTCCGTAAATAGTACTTCTCATGGCAGAAATATTGGAGAATGTGAAGCGAGATAACGATAAGCGGCTCCGCAGCTTATCTGAATTCCTGACAAAGTTTCAAAAAACGATTCGGAATCTCTGGAGTAGCACCCCAATGTAAATGAAGATAGGAAGCATGAACTTGATTGATTGTCCAACCTTCTCTACCAATTATATCTTGTTTACGATCTTCATATCCTTGAATTTCAAATAAAGTATTTTTCGGCATAACTGTCAAGTGAGAACGATGAAATTCATGTCCCCAAACCCTTGCACCAACCGATAAGATTGGACTTTCTTGTAAAACCGTTGCTTGTCGATATCCTAAAGTGAGACGCTTCCCCATTACCGCTGTTGTCGGGAAAATTCCCACCATCAACCAAGACTTATCCTCAAAATCAATAATTTTTTCGCATAAATACATCAATCCCCCACATTCAGCATAAGTAGGGATTCCCTGAAGAATAGCCTGTCGCACCGACGAGCGCGCCTCAATATTTTCTGCCAATTTTGGGGCAAAAACTTCAGGAAAACCACCCCCAAAATACAATCCACATACATCCGCAGGTAAACGAGAATCAGATAAGGGACTCCAAAATACTAACTCAGCCCCCAAATCTTGCAAAATATCCAAATTATCCTGATAATAAAAGCTAAAAGCGCGATCGCGAGCTACAGCAATTTTAATGGGGAATGGGGAGTGGCGACTAGGGAGTGGGGAGTGGGAAGTGGCGATAAAACGTCCTAAAAAACCTTTGCGCACCTTTGCGTCTTCCTTTGCGCCCTTTGCGTTAACAAAAAACTCCTTCCCCTCCACCCGCAGCCAATCTAACAAGACTGCCCAATCAAAACTGCGATCGCCTAATTCACCCAGTCTATCAATTAATATATCCATTTGGTTCAATTCTTCTGTAGGAACCAAACCCAAATGCCGATCTGGTATTGTAATATTATCCTCGCGCCGCAATACTCCCAAGATTGGTATTTCTAATGGGTTTAGTGCATCTTGAAGGAGTTGTAAATGGCGATTACTCCCCACTTTATTTAATACTAATCCAGCGATTTTCACTCTGGGATCGAATGAAATATAACCTTTTGCGATCGCAGCTACTGAACGAGATAAGCGACTACAATCTAAGACTAATAATACTGGTAATTCTAATAATCTAGCAATATGGGCTGTACTGGCAAAATCATTTTTTCCCGAAGCCCCATCAAATAGCCCCATGACTCCTTCAATCAGGGCATAATCTGCGGATTGAATATGACTGAAGAAACACTCTTGCACGTATTCTTCTGAAGTCAAAACTGGATCTAAATTGCGGCAAGGATTCCCTGTCACCGCAGTATGAAACATGGGATCGATGTAATCGGGACCAACTTTAAAGGATTGAACTTTACCGGATTTTCTCGATAAAGATGAAAGTAGGGCAAGGGTGACTGTTGTTTTCCCTACCCCACTTCGTTCACCTGCGATAACTAAAGCCATAGTTTTCAGGAACAAAGGGTTTAATGGCTTGCTATAATAAATTTAAGACTTTTAGTGCCCGTTGATAAAAGGTAAGTTTATTGGGAAGAAGAAGATTGAGTTAATGTTTCTAATTGGCTAATCCATTTATCAAAATGGGGACACCTTTCTCTAATTTTTCGCAAACCAATTTTATTAGCAATTAAAGGGGCTGCTGATGTTTTTGATCCTTCATAAACAGGAATAACTTGAGTAATTCGTTTAGATGGGGCTGTGGTTACTCCATCATTAATGAGTTCCGGAGAGTCAAAATTTCGACAAATCTCTAATAATTGTTGTATTTCACTCTCATATTCAGGAAATCGCAGGTAAAATTTGCTCGGATCGGACAGAATTAAAGCCTCAAACTCATGGAGTTGAATATAAGGAATAAAACGAGAATCCTTAATGTCATTGAATAAAGCCTTTTCTAGTTGCTCAACTCTTTGGTAAGGATCTAATTTCTCCCCAGCTTCATCAAACTAGAGTTTGCGCCTCCATATTTGCCGATAAAGAATTGTAATTGCCCAGGACTTTGCATCATCCAACGCAATAATTTAAAACAGGAAATAAAGTTAGATTTACCTGCCCCATTTGCCCCAATTAAAATATTAATAGGTGCTAGTTCTAGATCCATTTCTTGAATTGATTTATAACCTTTTATTCTGATTCTTTTTAACATCTTGATTCCACGGTTAAAGAAATGCTTCCAGATCTCAATAATAGGACTTACGCACCATAAGGTCAATAGAGGATTTTGAGATTAATGCGCTTGATTCTGGCAGACAATTAAAAGAGCGTGCGTAAGTCCTCAACAACTAATGAGAAATAACTAACAACTAATTAGCACTAACTAATTGCAAAATCTGCCCTGTGACCATCATGCTTTCTTCATAGAGCATTTCCCGTCCCCAACGCTGCAATTGCTGACTTAAGAGAGTTTCCGTCTTTTGGTCAAACATTGGGGATACTTGTTGAATGCGACAAGCTTGTGCCCCTCCACCAGCTTCCATCCGCATACAGCCTGTTGTTTCCGAACATAATACAGTACAACAATCGGCTTCCATATTAGTTGAACCCAAGCGCAAACTAATCAAATCGCTGGGAATTTCTCCCACATCTGCTACAGGAATTCCAGCTAATTCTGTTTCTACTATCCGTCTATCCGCACTGCTGAAATTAACCTTCATAATATCGTAATCACCGCCATGTTTCTGGACAGAAATTGGTCGCCACTGTAGGCGTGATGCCAGCCAACCGAGAAACATTAAAGCTTGGGCTGGATTGCCTTTTTCGTAATCTATAGTAACTCGATCTAATTCTACTAAAGCAGCGCGACGTTCGGGTGGATCGAAGGCTTCGGCAGTTAATTCTTGCCATGGCGCTAACCGTCGCCAATTCAAATCTGCCATGGGAATTCCTTGGAGGATGAAATTTTGGATTTCCAATAGGGCAGATTCTGGGGTACGGAAAGCACTGGAATCAACGATAATATTATTGCAAATCGCAGATAGTCGCTTGAACAACCCGTAATTTGGATCTGGTTTTCCTTTCCACCAGACAAATTTTGGTAATTCACCAATCATTAATTCAGAAATAATCCCACCGATTCTTTCTAAAGCCTCAGAGGTACCTGTCAGGGTAATATATTCGCAGCAAACTAGGGTACTTTGGCTGTGTTTTTGAATCGGGCAAGAGGCATAAACTTGAGTTGTGACACCGCGATCGTCATCTGCTACCGGACAAAGAGCTATAATACGGCAAGGATTAGCGGCTGCGATCGCATCTGCGATGCCAGCGCCTTCTAAATCTGGCGAATATTCTAGCTTTTGGGTGTTGCCAGTGCCCCCATTTTTCACTCTTTCCCGAAACTCTTCTCGCAATTTTGCTTTAGTCTGTTCGTCTGCTTTCCCTGTTTTTGGCAATCCGTAGGCTTTTTGGGCTGCTTTTAATGCAGCAAACATTCTCGGTCCAACTATACCATCAACTGGTCCAGAATAATATCCTAATGCAGCTAATAATTGTTGTGTTTCTTCTGGTTCATAAATTACTAACGTAAATGTTGTGGCTCGTATGGCTGAGGGACTATCGCCGCCTTCGCCATAACTTTGCCAAATTTTACGCAATTCTGCTTCTATTTCACCCAAGGAAATATCTTTTGGTGCTTGGAGTGCAACTAGGGGAGGAGATTGAATAGCCATAATTTTGATGAGATGATTGCTAATGAGTAATTGCTAATTGCTAATTGCTAACTGCTAATTTTATTTGAACTATTAACTTTTTGCCATTAGCAGAAAAATGACCAATAACCAATAACCAATAATCAATTACAATCTTCGCCAACGCCTGCCATCTCGATTAATCAAATATTCAGCTTCTTTGGGTTCCCATGTTCCTGCCTCATACTGAGGAATTAAACTAGGATCCGTTGGTGCTTCCCAAACAGCTAAAGCAGGCGTTACTACGCGCCAAGCTTCTTCTACTTCATCCGCACGAGTGAATAGAGTTTGATCTCCTAACATGCAGTCAAGTAAGAGGCGATTATAAGCGTCAGCAGTTGCCATCCCAAAAGATGAACCGTAGCCGAAATCCATATCTACAGTACGGGTGCGTAAATCTGGCCCCGGCATTTTTGCCTCAAATCGCAGAGAAATTCCTTCATTTGGTTGAATCCGTAGCGTTAACACATTGGGATTTGTTTGTTGTGCCGCAGATTGAAAAATCATTAAAGGAACATCGCGGAATTGAATCGCGATTTCACTTACTTTTTTCGGTAACCTTTTTCCTGTCCTCAAGTAGAAAGGAACACCCTGCCAGCGCCAGTTATCAATCAGTAATTTCATTGCCACATAAGTTGGCGTTGTCGAGTTAGGATTAACTCCATGTTCTTCTCGGTATCCTGGTACTGGTTTTCCTTTCATCCAACCTTTAGCATACTGCCCGCGAATCGCTGAATTGGCTAAATTATTAATATCTGCGAGGCGAGTTGCTTGGACAACTTTTACCTTTTCTGTCCGGATACTATCGGCATCTAGAGAGTTTGGGGCTTCCATGGCTGTGAGACAAAATAACTGCATTAAATGGTTTTGCAGCATATCTCGCAGTGCCCCAGAACTTTCATAATAACCTGCCCTATCTTCTACACCGACAGTTTCGGCGACGGTAATTTGTACGTGGTCAACAAATTGGCGATTCCACAGGGGTTCAAAGATGGCGTTGGCAAAGCGGAATACTAATAGATTCTGAACGGTTTCTTTTCCTAAATAATGGTCAATCCGATAAACCTGTTCTTCTTTACAAACTTGTTGGACTACCCGATTTAATCGTTGTGCGGAACTTAAATCTCGCCCAAAGGGTTTTTCAATTACTAGGCGATGTTTAATCGGATCTGTCAGCATTCCTGCTGTGCCCAATTGTTGAATTGCTTCTGGGAAAAATTTGGGAGCTACAGCTAAATAAAATACTCGATTGCCTCTGGTTCCTCGTCTCCCATCTAATTCTGCTAGAAAAGCTTTCAATTTCTGATAGCTTTCTTGGTTATCCATGTCGCCGGAACAGTAGAAAAGTCCTTGGGCAAAGTCTTGCCACATCTCTTCTGATTGAATTCCGTCAGAAAATTGTTCGATCCCTTCCCGCATATTTTCCCGGAAGAAGTCGTGACTCCAATCTCGACGCGCTACCCCGACAATAGTTATTTCCGGAGGTAAACGTCTTTCTCTTTTCAGTTGATAAATTGCTGGAACGAGTTTCCGTTGAGTTAAGTCTCCAGATGCCCCAAAAATTACCATAATTAGGGGATCTGCCATTCTTTCTTGTTGTAATCCAACCCGCAGGGGATTTTCCAGGAGAGTTAACATAGTTTGCTAATTGCTAATTGCTAATTGACAATTGATAATTGACAGTTGACAATTGATAATTGACAGTTGACAATTGATAGTTGATACTTGTGGAAGTTTTTGGCTATGCCATTGACCATTAACGATTGACTATTAACCATTAACTTTCAGATTAATTCCTCTTGACCATTTCTCTTTCCCGATCTTGAATAAATGATTCGACGAGAGCAACATCTTCTTGACTTCCAATAATCAAAGGTGTCCGTGCGTGAAGTTTATCTGGCACAACATCGAGAAGATTTTGACTGCCATTACTGGCTCTTCCTCCGGCTTGTTCCATCAAAAAAGCTAGGGGGGCAGATTCGTAAAGTAAACGTAATTTTCCTTCTGGTTTCTTCACCGTACCTGGATAGATAAATACCCCACCTTGGTGTAAAATTCGATGAAAATCTCCGACTAATGCACCACTATATCGAGCCGTATATCCTTCATGACGATGAACATAACGGATGTAATCTCGAATCGAATCTTCCCACTGCCAGAAGTTTCCTTCATTTACACTATAAATCGGTCCGTGTTGTGGCACTTGAATGTTTTCATTCGATAGGATAAACTCGCCCAAACTTGGATCGAGAGTAAATGAATGAACCCCTGTCCCGATCGAGTAGACTAGCATGGTACTCGGTCCATAGAGAATATAACCTGCCGCAATTTGTTTCCGTCCATTTTGTAATAAATCGCGAGCATCACCGTCAATATCATCTCCTTCTTGCTTGCGAATAGAAAAAATTGAACCAATATTCAAGTTAATGTCTATATTCGAGGAACCATCAATTGGATCGTAGATTAAGGTATAACGTCCAATGGGGCAGTTTTCGGGAATATAGTAGGGCTGATCCATTTCCTCCGATGCCAAGCGACACACGAGTCCACTTTGCTTAAACACTGAGATAAAGACATCATTGGCATAGATATCCATCTTTTTAACCGATTCCCCTTGGACATTTATGTTCCCAGTGAACCCTAATGCGCCTTCCATTAAGCCAGCGCGACTCAATCGTCGAGAAATTATTTTAGCGGCTAAGGCAATCCGATTCATCAGGGCACTGAGATCCTGTGCCTCGGCGTTGAAACTGTGAAGCTGTTGGAGAACATGACGGGAAAGGGTGGTGCAATCTCGATCCAGGGAATGTTCTTCAACTAAAGACCGCTCGACTTCTGTCATAATTGTCTCCTCCGTATCCAGTTGCACATTGGTTCTTCAGTCGCCCCTAGTGAAAGGCAGCTCTCCAGGTAACCAGATGCGCCCTTGCTGTTCACTTTCTATCTTAGGAAGGCATTGGCAATTTGGCTCTTGACTTTACACGAATTTTGACTTTGGACAGATTTTTACGTCGTTAGCTCCCTGGGAAATGCTAGCGATAATTGGGGAAGAAGCTCGATGAAGCGCGATCGCACCAACAGCTTTCGCTAATCTCGATTCATTTCTTGTTTAAGTTGCTGAATGCCTATTGGGCTAATAAACTGTAACGGTAAAAATAGACAAACCTCCCCATTTCTCACTATGAGGGTAATTATTAGTTGATAGTGGATAGTTGATAGTGGATAGTTAGGGATTGCTCTATAACTCGGAAACCTTGACAGCAATTAACTAAAAGCGCTTGATTTTATGTTGCTCTCGATTAATTTGGGGAATTTTTCTCTTTTTTTTAGGGCGGCACGGATTTCCATTTTCTAAATGTAACAAAAAAAAGTCAATAAGTCAAGGGGCTGTCGCTGAAATTAATTTATTTTTGATGTTAGAGGACTTGACAGTTGACTTAAATGAAGGTTAGAATACCACAGTGGAAATCTGTGCTGCCCTAAAAAAGGGTTGTGAAGGTATTTTTAAATGGAGGGATCCGAAAAAATCTCTCCTATAGAGATAATCGGAGTTAGCTCGCTGGGAAATGCTAGCGGTAATTGGTGCGAGCGCTCTCGGAAGCGAGAGCGCTCGCACCATTATCCTAATTGTGCGAGCGCGAATAGCTTTAGGTAATTTCTGAGAGTGATAGCAAGGGACTCTCTTGCTAAGGACTGGGGAAGAATGCTGTCAAATTAAGGGTTTGAGGAATTGAGAATGTCAGAGCTGCCCTGGTGGTTGCTATAAATCTTAATACTGAATTTCTTGCCTAAAGGACAAGAGCTGCGGTCAAATCGAGGTTGAACATAGTAAGGTATGGTGAAGGAAAAATTATGGGAGAACAGAAACGGATTGGCATTCTCACTAGTGGAGGAGACTGCGCTGGGTTAAATGCAGCGATTCGGGCAGTGGTTCACCGAGCGGTGGGAACTTACGGTTGGGAGGTAGTCGGAATTTTGCGTTCGACTCAGGGTTTAATGAGTCGTCCACCGCAAGCGATTACTCTCGATAGGAAGCAGGTGGATCCTACTTTAACTTTGGCAGGTACTATGTTGGGAACTACTAACAAAGGTAATCCTTTTGCTTTTCCGATGCCGGATGGGACTGTTTGCGATCGCTCTTCGGAAATTATTGAAGGGTATCGTCTGCTTGGACTTGATGCACTGATTGGAATTGGCGGTGATGGGAGTTTAGCAATTCTCAGAAAGTTGGCTAATCAAGGAGGTATCCACTTTGTCGGGATTCCGAAGACGATTGATAATGATGTGGCAGTGACCGAACGTTCGATTGGTTTTGATACTGCTGTGAATATTGCTACGGAAGGTTTAGATCGTTTACACTTTACGGCGGCTAGCCACGATCGCGTTATGATTCTGGAAGTTATGGGGCGCGATGCTGGTCATATTGCCATTAGTGCTGGGATTGCTGGTGGTGCTGATATTATTTTAATCCCGGAAATTCCCTATTCTCTGACCAAGATCTGTGCCAAAATTCGAGAACTTCAGGAAGAGGGTAACAATTATTGTCTTGCGATCGTATCAGAGGCGGTGCGGAAGGAAACTGGCGAGGTGGTTGAAAGTAATGTCGGTTTGGGCGAACGGCGCTATGGTGGTATCGGTCATTATCTCGCGGAACGGATTTCTACTGAGACTGGTGCAGAAACGCGAGTTACGGTTTTAGGCCATACTCAGCGCGGCGGACTTCCTTCACCATTGGATCGATTAACTGCATCTGTCTTTGGAGTGGCTGCTGTAGATCTGATCGCTAATGGACACTACGATCAAATGGTGACGTGGCAAAATCGTCAGGTGGTAACTGTTCCTATTGCTGATGTAATTAGCAAATATCAGGTTGTCGATCCTAACAGTACTCTAGTTAAAACTGCTAGAGGTTTGGGTATTTGTTTTGGAGATTAATTTCAGGAGAGTGGGGGGATAAGGGGGAGTAGGGGAGACAAGGGAGAAAAAAAACTCTCTCCCTCTCCCTATTCCCTATTCTCTATTCCCTATTCTCTATTCCCAGCCATTATTTCTATTGTTACCGCGCCGCGAACCTCCGCGATTTTCTTCTTTTGGTCTGGCTTTGTTGACTCTGAGCTGACGACCCATCCATTCAGCGCCATCAAGTTGTGATATGGCTGAGGCTTCTTGGTCATCTGCGGTCATCTCGACAAAGGCAAAGCCCCGCAACCGCCCTGTTTCACGATCTGTAGGTAACACAACTCGCTTGACAGTGCCGTAATCAGCGAATACTGTTCTCAAATCTTCTTCGGTTGCGTGGTAGGACAGGTTTCCGATATAAATGGTCATGTGGATCGATAATGCTCAACGAAAAACTACAGTTCAGAGGATCGGACGAGAGTAACGAGGGAGAAACCTGCTCAAACCTCTGTCTGACAAACCATTGGCAAAGCTTTCAGGGGGAGGAACAAATCTAGTTGTCCATCCCAAAATCTAACCTCGGGCGGCACTGAACTTGCAGATATCGTCATATCATAACTCAAAAACTGACATAAGGGCGGTGATGTAGTTTACAAGAAGTAAAAATTTAGAGCCTAGGGCGTGTCTTCCAAGTCCAATATTTAAGGTAGGGTTGAAACCTCGTCCATGGGAGTAGCAGGGGCGGGGGAGTTCATGGGGACTTGGGGAAAACATGAAAAAATGGCAATAGCTGATAAGCTGCTACGCATTTAATTTGTATATCCCCACACCAAAAAACCCACACCCCTTTCGATAAATTTACTATCCAATTTAGATGCGCCGCAGCTTAGTCAATAGGAGAGAAGGATTGGACAGATAAATAACCAACAGCGACAGTTTGAGGTCATGCCTTTGATAAAGCGAGTCCCTGAAAGCTCTGCGTCTTTAGACCGGGGATGTTAGGGAATTTGATTTAATAGTGACCAGAGATATAAATATTGCTCTAATCCCGTTCGATAATCGGACAAATTGTTGCTTGAGTATGTTCAGGAATGGCTGACCAACCTGACAGGATTCCCTTGAGCTCCTGTTTGAGAATTTCCAGTTGTTGAATTTGCTGCTCGATCGCGGTTAGCTTATCTTCTAGTTTCACTTTGATGCGATCGCACGGTAAGTCTCCTCGGTCATGCACATCTAGAAACTCTTTAATCTCTGACAGACTCAGCCCTAGGCTTTGTGCGCGTTTGATAAAGTTTAAGCGAGTAAATACATCGGAGTTGAACAGGCGATAGCCACCTTCTGTTCTGCCAAACGTCTTGAGCAAACCTAATTCGTCATAGTAGCGAATGGTTTTGATGGGGATACCGCTTTCTTTTGCAATTGCACCGATGAGTTTTGGTTGCTCTTGAGCTAACATGACTTAACTCCTTGATGGGATGGGATCTGAATTGTTTTAGTTGCTTGCCCTCCAGATTGTACTTCCACCATACCTCGGAACATATTCATGCCGCAAGTAAATTCATATATACCAGCTTTATCAGGTGTAAACTCGATCGCAGTTGTTTGATTGAGGGGAAGTTCTTTGGCAATGTGGAAGTCGGGAAATCGCACTTCTTCAAGACAACTGCTGGTATCTTTGCGATCGAAATTTAGTCGTACAGGTTGCCCTGCTTGTACTACGATTTGGCTGGGTTCATAACCGCCATCTACTGTCACAGTTACTTCTTGAATTCCTCCCTGTGTCGTTGCTTGGCGAGACTTGGGTTTGCTGAGTAGGAACCACCAGATTTCTAAACCAATTAGTCCCAATCCACCCAGTGTAACGAAAACTTTATTCCCTAGAGGTTGTTCAATGCGGCGAAACTGTACAGTTTGCTCTGTGTCAGGAGATTGCATCTCATTCATTTTGTGAGGTGTTTGAGCAACCGCAATTCCTGAAGCAATTCCTAACCCAAGTCCTAAACTAACGATACTACCGATGATTGCTGTTTTATTGATCATTGGAAAACCTCCTATGTAAATGCAACGATTTCGTAAGCTACGCTAATGCTCCTGAAATTGCTCCTAACAAAAATCCCAATCCTGCTAACGTTACGAAAAATGTCACTTTCTTGAACATCGTCATTGTCCTTTGCTTAAATGATTTACTTAGCCAAGTATTTTTGGCTGAAAATTTCGTAACCGCAGCGCGTTAGTTACCACTGAAACAGAACTAAATGCCATCGCTGCACCTGCAATCATGGGACTGAGTAACCAACCGAAAAAGGGAAAGAGAATGCCTGCTGCAATGGGAATTCCTGCTACGTTGTAGATGAAGGCAAAGAACAAATTTTGTTTGATGTTGCCAATGGTGGCACGAGAAAGTTGAATCGCGGTAACAATACCTTGTAAATCGCCAGAGATGAGAGTAACATCACTCGCTGCGATCGCAATATCCGTTCCCGTGCCAATTGCCATCCCTACATCGGCTTGAGCTAAAGCAGGCGCATCATTAATTCCATCACCTACCATTGCGACAATCTTACCTTCTGATTGAAGTGTCTCAACTGTTGCCGCTTTTTGATCCGGGCGTACTTCAGCAAAGACTCGCTTAATACCAACTTCATGGGCAATTACTTGGGCTGTACGGCGGTTGTCTCCAGTCAACATTACTACTTCCAATCCCATTTTCTGTAAGGTACGAATCGCGACAAGAGAAGAGGGTTTAACTGCATCGGCAATGCCCATAATTCCTTCTAGTTTGCCATTCACCGCCATCCAAATTACTGTCTTACCGAGATATTCCCATCGTTCCTGCTGTTTTTGCAAGCTGCTAGTATCAATTAATAGTTCATTCATCCAACGGTGCGTTCCAATTTGCACCAATTGATCGGATACATACCCTTGTACGCCACTGCCTGCAATGGCTTCAAATTCCTGTGAATCAGTTAATTCTACCCCCTGAGATTGGGCATATTGCACCACCGCTTCTGCCAAAGGATGTTCTGAATTCCTTTCAACGGATGCCGCTAGACGCAGCAGTTTTAGCTCGTTACCATTGGCTGTGCCATTAACAGTTACAAAGTCAGTTACAGTAGGTTTACCTTGGGTAATCGTACCTGTTTTATCAAGTACAATGGTTTGCAGTTTGTGCGCCAATTCTAAACTATCTGCCCCCTTGATTAAAATACCATTTTCCGCACCCTTACCCGTTCCTACCATAATTGAGGTTGGCGTTGCTAAACCCAAGGCACAAGGACAAGCAATAATTAGTACGCCCACCGTAGTAACTAATGCCATCGTGACATTGCCCATGATGTTGTACCAGATAATGAAAGTTGCGATCGCGATCGCAATTACCACTGGTACAAACCATCCTGTAACTCGATCTGCTAATCGCTGAATCGGTGCCTTGGAACCCTGTGCTTGCTGGACTAGTTTCACAATTTGTGCTAAAAATGTATTTTTCCCTACTCGCGTAGCGCGGACTTTGAAGCTACCAGTTTTGTTAATAGTTGCCCCAATTACTTCATCACCGGGCTGCTTTTTCACTGCCACACTTTCACCAGTCACCATCGCCTCATCAATGGTGGAGGAACCTTCAATAATTTCTCCATCCACTGGGATTTTTTCACCAGGACGAACTATAATAATATCTCCCAAAACCACCTCAGCGATAGGAATATCCACCTCTCGTCCATTGCGAATTACCCGCGCTGTTTTGGCCTGCAAACCTATTAATTTACGAATTGCTTCTGAAGTTTGTCCCTTGGCACGGTTTTCCAACAATCGTCCCAGTAAAATCAAAGCAATAATCACAGATGCTGCTTCAAAGTATACATCTGGTTTAAGACCTTGATGGATAAACCACTGGGGAAAAAAGGTAGGAAATAGAGAATAGAGGTAAGCTGCCCCTGTGCCAATTGCCACGAGTGTATCCATTGTTGCTGTATGGCGCTTCAACGCTTTCCAGGCATTAATATAGAACCCACTCCCTGCCCAAAATAATACTGGAATAGTGAGTAGGAGTTGTAACCAGGAATTGTGCAGCCATATCGGAATGAAGGGAATCGGAAATCCTGTCATGGCAGGTAAAGAACCAATTACCACAACAGCACTAATAATACCGCTAACCCAAACTTTGCTAGTCAAATCTCGATTTTCGGCTTGCCGTACATGTCTTTCTGCATCATCTTCTGTGGCAAGTACATCATCTTCAATGGGTTGAGCGAAATATCCAGCCGCAGCAACAGCATCCTGAATCCTTGCCACATCAGTTTGGCTGGGGTTGTAGGTAACGCTGGCTTGTTCAGCAGCGAAGTTAACATTACACGCCTTAACCCCCAGAACTAAGAGGATTGCATTTTCAATGTTGTTAGCACAAGAGGCACAACTCATGCCTCGTAATTTAAGTGTCGTATTTTCCATTTAATAACTCCCTGATACGCACGAGTTTCAGTTTTCGGAATATTGGTGGTTAGTGGTTAGTGCAGAGTGACAGAAATAACGGTTTATTTGAAAAAGCTAACAAGTTTTTTCTGTACTCTGCCTCTTGCCTTCTCGCACTAAGCAACGGAATATCCCGCGTCAGTAATAGCTTGCCTAACAACCGTCTCAGATACTTCCGTCTCAATCTTGACTAACTTACTTTTTGGATCGGTAGTAACGGTAGCTGCCGCATCAACTGTCTTAATTGCTTTAGTAATGGTTTCTCCACAGGCAGAACATGCCATGTTGGGCACTTTGAGTTGTAATGTCATGATTCCCATCCTTTTGCTATGGACTCCTTTTATCCTAAAGTCTCCATCAGGCTGGAGAGTCAAGTGGGAGCGCAAGTAAATTTGGAAAATTTCGCGGACGGAGTGAGAACTATCGCCGAAAGCTTTACAGAATAAGCTTTTTAAGCCACCAACATTAGACTATTTTTGACTTAAACATTGCCAACAATTATTGCCTCTCCATGGCTGAAATGATTTTTCCTCATATAGCAACCGCCAGGACAGTTAGGACATTCTCAATTCCTCAAACCCTTGATTTTACAGTTTTCTTCCTGAGCCAAGAGCCAATAGCCTCTAGTCCCTCGCTATAAATTAGCACGCTAAGTACGGAAGACCCGTTTTTCCAAAGCCCGGAAAAGTCCAATCCCGTTATGGACTTTCTTCGATTCCCCATTATCCATTCCCCGTTTTTGACTTTTGACTTTCACGTCTCATTCAATCGAAATCGATTGCGGCCCCTTACTTTTGCCATTATCTTGACTATTGGTCACCGTATATGTGGAGCCGCTTTGCTTTTGCAGCCAAGTCTTAACGGGATCGTCTGAAAGGTTGAGTCGCAAGACTCCAGCACAGAATCCACCTAAAAATGCGATCGGCTGCAGGATCATTTCTTTGAGGATGGGAGTTAGTTCATCGAGAAACATCTGTCTATGTCCTTGTCCTAGTTATGGGTTGACGATTCTGTTGGTATCCTAGCGCGTCTGTGCCATCAGGTGTTCGGAACCAATAATCTGTTCGGTATCCTTATCAAAAAGATGAAATCGTGACTTATCGAAAACCATGGTAACAGACTCACCGATAACTAAGCGCGATCGCGGATCGATTCGTGCTACAAATTCTTGTTTTGTCACGGTATTGAGATAGATAATAGTTTCATTTCCCATCATTTCTATTACTGATACTGTTCCTGGTACTAAAGCTGGTTCAATTCCGGGCGGTATATAATCAGGATCGTGGATGCTTTCAGGACGAATTCCTAAAATAACTTCTTTTCCTTGATACGGTTCATATAATTGCCATAATTCTGGCCTTACTGAAAATTCAAATGATTCTGTTTTTACATAAATGGTTTCATCTTTATTAACTAGAAAAGCCTTGAATAAATTCATTGCCGGACAACCCATAAAACTAGCAACAAATATATTCTGGGGATAATTATATAAATTCTCTGGTGTATCTACCTGCTGCAAAATTCCACCATTCATCACGGCAATTCGAGTTCCCATTGTCATGGCTTCCACTTGATCGTGGGTAACGTAAATAAATGTGGTTCCTAATTCATTGTGCAATTTGCTAATTTCTGCTCGCGCTTGTACTCGCAATTGGGCATCTAAATTAGAGAGTGGCTCATCCATTAAAAATACTGCTGGATTTCTGACAATAGCCCTTCCCACTGCTACTCTTTGTCGTTGCCCACCTGATAATTCTTTGGGTTTTCGGTGCAATAAATGTTCGATTTCCAGTTGTTTTGCTGCTGCGGCGACGCGGGTTTTTATTTCACTTTTCCGCTTCTTTTGCAATTCTAAACTAAATGCCATATTTTCATAGACGGACATGTGGGGGTACAGGGCATAAGATTGGAATACCATGGCAATATCTCTATCTTTTGATGGAATATCGTTAACACGTCTATCTCCGATATAAATATTGCCCTGAGTCACTTCTTCTAAACCTGCTAACAGCCTTAGTGATGTAGTTTTGCCGCAACCGGAAGGGCCAACAAATACGAGAAATTCGCCATCGTCAACCGTCAAATTTAGATTATTGACGGCGACAAAATTATCGAATTTTTTGCTAACGCATTCAAAGACAACTTTAGCCATAGAGAAGAGGGAATGGGGAATGGGGAATGGGGAATGGGGAGGCTCTCTTGCACTTAGTGTGGAAAACCCCCATTTTGCTGAAAAAAAAAACAGCAATTAATATAACTTAACAAACGATCGCTGAAAGTGCTTTAACTTCGTTGAGCTTATTGAAAATTATTTTTAATAATTTACGAGATTGCGTCGTTTCAGCGATCGTGGTAGAATAATCCAAAGGAGGGCTAATAACCTTTTGTAGGTTTTATACGTTATTGCGCTCCACTTCAATATTTTTTCATCTTGAGCATAAAACTTGTGACATCCTTTAGTTAGTTTATAGGACTGGGGAGCGGTATGGTGACAGATTCGTTTCGACAGATTATTAGACATCTCCAAAAAAACAATCTCAAACCCTATTTATCTGGTATTTTTCGCCCAAATCAAGAAAATATTTCTTAATCCTGGGCTAAGTATAGCAACCGCCACATCAGGGGCGACAGTTAAGACCCGATCGATAGAGCATTGAACCCTTGCGACTGGACTTTAGACTAATTTCACCTCGTAATTCACCAAAGCCTCTCTAGATAAGACTTTGAGGAGTTGTCAATGATTTTAATTCTTATAAGCTGTAAAGCTTATATAGCAAGGGTTTTAGGCTACAAAAAAAGATTTCGTCTAAACTCCAGTTGCGAACTATGGGGTTTTATCTTCATCAAATAACTGTCAAATGTCAACTATCAACTGTCAACTGCTATATAGCCACAAGTGTTAACTTTAACCTTTAACCGAACCTGCTAATATGCCTCTTACAAAGTACCGCTGTAGGGCAAAAAATACAATCAGCGGGACAATCATAGTTACAAATGCACCAGCAGTAAGAATTTGCCAATCTTCACCGCGAGATCCTACCATACTGGCTAATCGCATCGTTAAAGGTGCTACTTCTGGCGTTCCTCCTAAATAAACTAATGCTACCAGTAAATCGTTCCAAACCCACAAAAATTGGAAAACGGCAAAAGATGCGATCGCAGGGAGGGATAATGGTACGATCAATCGAGTAAATGTGGTCAAATGAGATGCGCCATCGACGGCGGCGGCTTCGATTAAGTCTTTGGGTAGGGAACCAATATAGTTCCGTAATAGATAAATCCCTAATGGCATTCCATAACCTGTATGGGCTAACCAAATCCCTAAAAACGATCCGGCTAGTCCCAATTGATTGTATGCTCTCAATACGGGAATGAGTGTCATCTGTAAAGGTACAACTAGTAAGCTGACTACTATAATAAATAATATCTGACGACCGGGAAATTTCATCCAGGCCAAAGCATAAGCGGCAAAGGTTGCTATGGCAATGGGAATTAGGGTGGCGGGAATGGCAATTGTCAAACTATTGAGGAAAGATTGTCCCATTCCTTGGGCTGTCAAGACATCTATATAATTAGTTAGCTGATATTGCGTGAAGTCAAATGGATGTTGGAAAACTGTCCACCATCCTGTATTTAAGAGAGCTTGTTTCGGGCGTAGGGAACTAATGAATAAGCCAAAGGTTGGTAGCGTCCAAATTAGGGAAATAAGGATCAGTGTAATATGGACTGGGACACTTTGAGTGAATTTACTGAAATGCTGGTAAAAAGATTTCACGGTAATTGGTTTCTGGGTATTTTTGGGGATTTTATACCAATTTCCTCAAATAGCGCCAGAGATTTACCCCCCTAACCCCCCTTAGTAAGGGGGGAACCAGAATAGTAATTTTACCAGATATTTGGGAAATTGGTATTAAGCAGAAAAAGGCTAGGGGCTATGGACTAAAACGCCGATTCAGTATGGCTAGAAACCGGGTTTCTAGGGGGTGCTGTCTGTGAAATTTGAGCGGTTTGCCAAAAGAAACCCGGTTTCTGAATCGGCGTTTTAGGGGTTAGAGGTAAAACTCCAAAGAAAATCATCACAATTAGCAATTAAGAATTAGCAATTCCTTATTCCTCACTTTGTCGTTGCAAACGACGGATATTGCTAATCATTACGGGAATTATAGCTAATAATAGGATAACTGCGATCGCGCTTCCTCTGCCATAGTCCCGATAATTGAACATTTCCTTAATCATCCGGGAGGCAATTACCTCTGTGCCTTGATTTCCAGCCGTCATGACAAAGACGATATCAAAAACTTTTAATACCATAATTACTACTGTCGTCGCCACCATGGCGATTGCGGAGCGAATGGTGGGAATGGTGATGCGCCAAAAGATTTGCCATTCATTTGCCCCATCCATTCGGGCAGCTTCTATGATATCTTTGGGAATGCCTTTGACTGCTGCTGAAAGTAATACTAGACAAAATCCTGTCTGGAGCCAAATCATAATCGCAATTAGGGCAAAATTGTTTAAAGATTGTTCCACCAACCAGCCAACTGGCGGGAATCCTAAACTAGTGACAATGCCATTTAATAAGCCAATTTGTTCCGTACCTGATGGACGAAAGGCATAGACAAATCGCCAGATTACGCTAGCCCCAACAAAAGATATCGCCATCGGCAAGAAAATTAGGGATTTGGCAATAGCTTCATATCGTACTTTATCCATCAATACAGCCATAATTAAACCAAATCCTACACTAAAACCAGTCACTAGTACCAACCATAATAAATTATTACGAAAGGCAACTGCCATAGTTTCGCTAGTGAGGGCAAAAATATAATTATCCAACCCGACAAAATTTTGCGATCGCCGATCGAAAAAACTGATATATATAGTATTGACTGTAGGGAGAATGAGATAAGCCGTCAAGAGGATAAGGGCAGGGGATAGATACAACCAAGGGAGAATTTGCGATCGCAGTTTATATGGCAGTAATTCTACAAATAAGCTTATCCCGTATAATAAAGCGATTACGCCACCACATCCCACAATAATCGCCAAAATAGCACTAAAAATTTGATTCCTATCAATATGGGTGATTTCCTGTTGAATTATCGGTTGTTTAGGGGCTGGTTTTCCAGATAATTTAGGCCAACTTTCATCAATATTTTGCAAAACACTATCTACATTCTTACCACCAACATAATCAACAATACCCGTCCAAAAAGTCCCCGTACCCACAGCTCCCGGCATCATATCCGAAGCATCAAAGCGCAAAACATTAGCCTTATTCAAAATTTCGGCCTGACGTTTCATCACTTCATCCGGATAAGCAGTTAAACTCACCTGTTTATGAGGTGAAAGATAACCGCCAAAACTAGCCCAAATTTCATGAGGTTTGGGTGTAGCTAAATACTCCATCAAAGCCCTTACTTCTGGAGTATCCTTAAACATCGCTATTACTTCTCCAGATACTAACACGCTACCGCTAAACTCTTTATTAAGCGTCGGAAACGGAAAAACATTAACATCCTTACCCACTACCAAACTTTTTGGGAAAAAAGCAGTAATAAAACTACCTTGGTGGTGCATGTAACAGCTTGGTGGTTGCTCAAACAAACCTTTCGGAGAATCGCCAAAAGGAGTACTAATTACACCAGTTGTACCACCTACTACATATTTAGGATTGCGGACAATTTTACCAAATTCCTCAAACCCAGCTTTAACTTGAGGATTGGTAAAAGGAATTTCATGACTCACCCATCCATCGTAAACCTCCGGACCAAATTTGTGCAAGATAATATCTTCTACCCAATCAGTACCCACCCAACCCGTAGCATTACCATTTTCCATCCCCAAACACCAAGGTACGCCGCCATCTGCGACTATTTTGTCAGAAAGCGCGATCGTTTCTTCCCAAGTTGTGGGAATTTTATATCCTTTTGCAGCAAATGCCGCCGGATTGTACCAAACCAAACTTTTGACGAAAGCTCGATACCAAATACCGTAAATTTTCCCATCAACGCTACCTAAATCGAGCCAATCTTTAGCATAATCCTTAGATAGTTGCTCTTTATCCATAAAACTATCTACTGGTATCAGCTTTCCTTCCCTCGCGAAATCAGCCATCAAACCAGGTTGAGGAAACATCGCCACATCCGGCGGATTTCCAGAATCAACTCGTACCGGAAGGAGAGTTGCAAACTCATTTGTTCCCTCATATATGACTTTAATACCAGTTTTTTCTGTAAAAGGAGCAAAGGCTTTTTGAATTTGTTCCTCACCCTCGCCTGTTACCACACCCATAATTCTAATGGTTTGACTACTAGGAGATTTTGCTTGTGGATAACCACAAGCAAATAAAAGTATCAATAATGCTAAAAGTATGGTGCAATATCTCAGTTTTAACATTTATATTTTCTGGCTTCAGGAGAATTATGAATGGGGGATAGGCGAGAGAGTTTTCTACTTCCCCGGAAAAATCGGCAGTAATCGGCGAGGAGATTTACTTTAATGTATCAAACCGCGATCGCAAAGGATATGGCGTATTTTCTTTCCCCTGAAAGGGCAAAGGATATGGAGCCAAAATCTGGAATTTATCAGATAAATTATCGCCTATAATCTTCGCCCCTACTAATTTTATAGTTTGAAGGCACGTCCTAGGATCTATAGCAGTGGACAGTTGAC
>DOIX01000331.1:0-4391 GCA_003511885.1 Cyanobacteria bacterium UBA11153 | reverse complement strand
CGATGTGGCGGTTGCTATATCTCTCCAAAGGTACTCTTGCCTCAGTGCGATCGCAAAAAATTAACAATCAGCGATCGCCATCAATAAGACGCAGCCGGAAGCCCCCGGTTTCTAACCAGGGCTGTTTCATTCTCGGATCGAAATTCCCTCCTGTATCTATCGAAAGTCTTTCCTGGCAATCCCTAGCAGGATTTTTGGAGAGGTCAATCTATAGCGCTATTTTAGTAACTCAATCTTAATCCCATCCCTATACTCCATCAATCACGCCCCAGATTTTAATTCCGACAAAAAAAGTCGGATATGTTTGACGCAATTTTGACGATATGTTACTATCAGACGACCGTCGATAGAAATAGAGAGACTCCACCCATGACCCAGGCAACCATAACCCAAACAGCACAAACATCCGCCACCTTTAATAACCTTCAGTGCAAGGAGTGCGGAGCTGAATACGAAGCGAAAGCTACCCACGTTTGCGAGTTTTGCTTTGGGCCATTGGAAGTAACCTATAACTACGACGAGCTGCGCCGCCACGTCACCCGCGAAACGATCAAATCTGGGCCTAACTCAATTTGGCGCTATCGTTCATTCTTGCCTGTAGCTACCGAGAATGTCATTGATGTGGGTACGGGGATGACACCTTTAGTGAAATCTCATCGTTTGGCACGCCGCCTGGGTTTGAAAAATCTCTATATTAAAAATGATGCAGTCAACATGCCCACCCTCAGTTTCAAAGATAGAGTGGTGTCAGTAGCATTAAGTAGAGCCAGAGAATTAGGCTTCTCCACAGTCTCCTGTGCTAGCACGGGTAACCTAGCAAATTCTACAGCTGCGATCGCAGCCCATGCAGGTTTAGACTGTTGCGTCTTTATCCCTGCAGACTTAGAAGCCGGAAAAGTCCTCGGCACCCTAATTTACAATCCCACCGTCATGGCAGTAGAAGGAAACTACGATCAAGTTAACCGCCTCTGCTGCGAAGTAGCCAATACCCACGGTTGGGGTTTTGTCAATATTAACCTTCGTCCCTACTATTCAGAAGGTTCAAAAACCCTCGGCTTTGAAGTAGCCGAGCAACTAGGTTGGCAACTACCAGATCGTATCGTTGCACCCCTAGCATCTGGTTCCCTCTACACCAAAATCTACAAAGGCTTCCAAGAATTCATCAAAGTAGGTTTAGTAGACGATAAACCCGTTCGTTTTAGCGGCGCACAAGCCCAAGGATGTTCCCCCATCGCCCAAGCCTATCAAGATGGACGCGACTTTATCACCCCCGTCAAACCCAGCACCATTGCCAAATCCATCGCCATTGGCAATCCCGCTGACGGAATTTACGCCCTAGAAATAGCCCAAAAAACTAACGGCAGCATTGAATCCGTCACCGATGCCGAAATTGTCGAAGGAATGAAATTACTCGCAGAAACCGAAGGCATCTTTACCGAAACTGCTGGCGGTACAACAATTGCCGTATTAAAGAAACTAGTAGAAGCAGGAAAGATTGACCCCGAAGAAACCACCGTCGCCTTCATCACAGGTAATGGACTCAAAACCCAAGAAGCCGTTCAAGGTTATATCGGCGAACCCTTTACAATTGAACCAAAACTTGATAGTTTCGAGCGGGCATTAGAACGTTCTCGCACCCTAAATCGCCTGGAATGGCAACAAGTTTTAGTATAATGGTTGAGTTTTGAGTTTGGAGCTTTGATTAATCAAAACTCCAAACACCATGCCAACAAACAACCACCAATAACCAACAACCAACAACTAATTTATGGCAGTCAAAGTTTTAATCCCAACAACTCTCCAAAAATTCACTAACGAGCAAGCTACAATTGAATGTACTGCTGGTAACGTTTCTGAACTTATCGAATCATTAGACAAAACATATCCTGGAATTAAAGGAAGGTTATGTGACGATGAAGGTAAACCCCGCCGTTTTTTAAACTTCTATGTGAATAGTGAAGATATTCGCTTTCTTGAAGGTATCAATACAGCCCTTCAGGATGGAGATGAAGTCAGCATTGTGCCAGCAGTTGCCGGAGGCTGATTTTTAGAGAATGTTTGTGACATAAATTACGAACCTCCTCAGTCAATCGAATGCGATACTTATAGTGAAGACAGGGTGAAGCATTTAGACAAAAAGATATTTGTTTGTTAACAAATAATATCTCCCATATCCTTCACCCCTACAAATTAGATCGCAACAGCCTTGGCAACTTGGTAACTGGTATAATCTGATTTTCTTCTCCCTGATTGAAGGCAATTTAAGCCAAGAGATTCATCAACCTATCGATATCGAAATGTTCCGCCATCAATTGTTGAATGCACTCCACCTTAATCGGCTCATGAAGCTGTACTTGACCAAAAGCATTATCGATAATCTCCACAGTAGTCAGAGTATCCAAATCCACAGATAAAATCGGAATCTCTAACTCTTCAGCACGGTTTAAAATAAAAGATTGAGGTGGAATATGACCTGTGAGAATCAGACAATGAGTTGAAGTCTCCAATGCCGCCATTTGAATATCAGCCCTATCACCTCCTGTCACCACCGCCATATTTCTACCACGACGGAAATACTTCAGTGCCGCATTAACATTCATTGCCCCAATTTTCAACGTTTCCACCATTAAATCTAACCTATCGGGACGACAGAGAATTTCAGCTTGTAATTGATGGACTAATTCTCGAACAGTAACACTTCGGAGTAACTCACTGCGAGGTAATAACCCCAATACCGGAATCCCTTGCGCTTCTAAAAACGGTCGTACAGTCGATTCTACAACCTGAATTTGATCCGTGGAGATATCATTAATCAAAACTCCCAATAAGCGATTACCCAAATGTTGTTTAGCAGACAACAAAGTTTCAACAATCAAAATAGAATGAAAGCGAGCAACTAACAAGATGCTAGCATCAATTTCCGCCGCCATATCCAGTAAAGATAGATCGAACAAGCTACCCTCACAAAGATTTCCCGGACCCTCTACCAGGATTAAATCCCCTCCTAATGGTTCAAGATAAGCCTGGAGAGACTGACGGTAATTAGTTGAGTCATTACCTCGCAAACGTTTTTCAATTGTCTCGCTATCCAGACATAATAGAGGAGACTTGACCTGATTTTGAGGCAAGTTCAGAATTTTGTTCATAAACTGAATGTCTTCCTCTACCTCACCCGAGCGGATACCATTCAGATAGGTTCCTAATGGTTTACTGTAGGCCACCTCCAATCCTTTCTGTTGAATCTGATGGGCGATTCCCAAAATTGTCGCCGACTTACCCGTGTAAGATTCTGTCGATCCAATCAGTAAATAACTAACAGTTTTTGCCACCCCTTTTGTTACTCCTAGTATAGTTTAAGTGTCTATGGACAAAGAAATAAGCTAGACATTCAGCAGATAAATATTTCAGTTATTTTTACTACAACTGAAGCTAGTTTATTCATCAGAGCGTCGCAGTAGCTTCCGATAAAATTGCTGAGAAAAATCAGTTAAGCGCGCTCGTTTAAAATTCATAATTACTTCTATTAAATAATTAATGAACTCAGAGTTTGCCATCGTCACCTCATAACTCAAATCAGCATTACTATCAAACTGCAATCGACAGCGAGTAATCTCAGAGGGTAGCTTCGAGACAAACCAAGTTGCCACAAAGGGAATATTCTCACCTCCCTCAATTCTACGATAACCTTCGAGAGAGCCTTGTTGGTAGAGACTAATTGCCAAGGGCAAAAAATTGCGCTTTGCGCCCTGGTAGTATGGCATAAAGACGGCAACTGCCCCTTTATCAGCAGGTTGTAGTTTTTCGATAGACATGGTGCTTACTGTGTCTGTTGTTCAAAGTATAGAAGACTATCCGGTTGGGTGAATCCTGGAATCAATAGACTAGGCTGGGCTTGTGAGTTGAGCAAAAAAACCATAAGCTTGTGAAATTTGGCCTATTCTCCTCAACTGGGTGATAATTTCATTTAACCATTTGCAGGTCAATCCAACCAATCTCTATGAGCGAGACAATTTTCAGTAAAATTATCCGACGCGAAATCCCGGCGGACATTGTTTATGAAGACGATTTAGCAATTGCCTTCAAAGACATTGCGCCCCAAGCACCTGTACACATTATCATTATTCCCAAAAAACCGATTCCCCAAATAGCGGCTGCCGAGACGGAAGATGAGGCACTCCTAGGACACCTCCTCCTCACTGCCAAGAAAGTTGCGGCACAAGTCGGCTTGACAAACGGCTATCGTCTGGTAATCAACAATGGTTCAGATGGGGGTCAAACGGTCTATCATCTACATTTACATATTTTGGGCGGACGGCAAATGGAATGGCCACCCGGATAATTACCAGGGCTGTTTCATTCTCGCTGGAGAAATTAGGGAGCAGGGGGGCAGG
>DOIX01000235.1:10201-15836 GCA_003511885.1 Cyanobacteria bacterium UBA11153 | reverse complement strand
AAGTCCATTAAAATGGACTGAATTTATTTTTAATTCCCCTTTAATGGAAATTTGACTTTGATTCAGGGATTTCCATCTCTGACAGACTAAACTAAAATAATTGCGCTCAAACATAGCTAGGTAGATGGTAGATGTTAGTTAAATTACCTGGTTATAAGCCATTGCAGCTAGATATTGGCGTAAAAACTGAACTATTGGGCGTAACATTAGGTGCTTGGGCCGTAAAAATCACCTCCCCATTTGCACCATAAACCCAACCTTGAGCTTCCACATCAGGAAGGGATGAAGATGTTTGGGTTTCACTATTTCCGATTTCTTCTTCGCTATTTATTCTTGCTTCTTCCCCATTTACGGTTCCCAAATCACCCACTACTGCTTCACCAGGGAAAGCAGCATTCGGATCCGGCGGTAAACCACCTCTTCCGGTAACAATAAATTGATTGCGTTTTCGTTTTGCTACACCACCACGGGGGGCACAAGTTTCCGAAATTAAACTAGAAGGATCGATAAAGTTGGTGGGTAATACGCTTAATCCTTGGGTAGGATCTGCATTGAGAATATTACCTGATACTGTACCACTGACACCAAAGTCAGAACTAGCAAAAATGTCATTTGATGATGGACTGTCTCGCTCTCTTTCAGCAATATCTCGCAGTAAATCTGCTGTCAATTGGATATTTCCACCTGCACCTTCTCCAAAAGCATTGGCGCTAATATTGTTATCGTTAAAAGGTGCAGCAAAAATGTATTGGCTATTAATTTTGATATTTCCACCACTTCCTGATTGTCCGAAAAACCCGGACGTAGTAGAAATCCCACTTTGTCCCAGCACTAGTAGGAATGTATCTAAATTGAGTAAGAGATTACCACCTTGACCTGATGTAGCTCTAGCTTTAATACTACCTCCATTTAGCAAGATTAAATCACGACCTACAATGACAATATCACCTGATGCTTTTGAACCGGGATTATCTACAGAAATAGTTGCGCCATCCAGAATAAATAAATCTTTAGTGTTAATTTCTATCGCTCCCGCTTGAGCAGTAGAGTTAGAAAATAAGACATCGGCAAAAATGCCGCTAGATTCTTCAACTGTATCAAAAGTCTGTAAAGTACGCCTTATTCCCTCATCTTTACCAAATTGGGCAATGTTGTTATTAAGTAGTTGTAGAAGTCGATCCCTAAATGCTAAATCTCTACCAGAAAGAATGATTTTATCGCTAGCATTAATTAAAATTGCTCCTGAAGCTCCGCTGGCATAGGCACTAGCTAGAATTTGTCCCCCATCAATTGCTTCTAGAGTATTCACATTAACAATAATACCACCGCCAGGAAAAGCACTTTGAGTTCTCGCACTCAAGACTGCTGCATTTGACAAGCGCAAAGTATCAGCGTTGACTTGAATTAAACCACCTTCTCCAGTCGCAGTATCTTCAGAAGAAGTTAATAATCCTGTGGAAAATCCATCTGGACTAAACCCTGTGAGGTTAACATTGCTAGCATTAATTAAGATTTTTCCCGCATTGCCATTACCGCGAGTCAGGACTTGTATTTCAGCCCCACCACTCATAAATAGCGATCGCGCATCTATTCTAACTCCTAATGTATCACCTGTTGCTCCTGCTTCTACATTGCTAGAAATTCCAGTTCCACTATCTACAATCGAGACATCACCAGGAGTTTGTAACCAGATTAAACCACCTTTTCCTTGTCCAAATGTCGAGGTTGTTAATGTATTTCCCTCCACACCCCTTGATAGGGAAATCGAACCAGCCTGAATTATAATCCCACCAGCATCTCCATTGACATTATTGTATATATCATCACCAATTTTACCGCCAACAGAGCTATCAATTTGACTAGAGTCTGTCACTATAACAGGACCAGTTGTTTTGATAAACACAACTCCAGCACTACCATTCCCAAAAGTACTAGTACTAACTGCTCCCTGTGTTAAAGAAAAGGATTCAGCCTGAATAATAATAGAACCAAAGAGGATATTATTATCAATCGCCGTAAAAATATCACCGCTATTACCACTTGCATCTAGATTAAGATTATTTTCAATCCGACTTTGACTGATATTTACAGCACCTGTTGCATCAAACAGAATATTTCCCGCGAGAGCATTACTGGATCCAAAAAATGAGCCAGGAGTTTGACAAGATGATGCAGTACTTCCTATTCCCGCACAAACTTTACTCCCACCTGAAATATTAATATTCTCAGCAGTAATCGCAATATCTCCACCATTATTACCAACTACATCAACAATTGCCCCATTGCTTAGGGTAACATCTCCTCGCACTACGCCATCGGGAAACTTTAATCTGACAAGAGGAAAATTTAAACTGGGATTACTACCACTGGTACTATCTTCGATTTTAATTGTGCCATTTCCCGCCAATCCACCTAACTCAATTCTACCTCCCAAAGCTCTAATAGTTCCGCTATTCTCAACTCGCACATCCCCACCGACTAAAAATAAATTATGCCCGGGGAATACACTTAAATCAGATGATTGATTAACAATCGCACCAGTAGGAGTTTGATTAAAGAAAAGTGCCGAAGGATTCACTGTTAGTAAAGCATTATTAGGATCGACTCCTGATGTGAGAGAAAACTCACCCCCGTTGGGAAACTGAATGCCATTAGCAGTTGTCCCCACAAAGGAACCGCCAATATTTAACCGTGCATTCGGGCCAAAGATAATCCCGCTAGGATTAATTAAAAATAGATTCGCACTACCTTGGGATTGAATAGTTCCTTGAATATCGGAAACTGAACCACCAGTAACTCGCGAGAAAATATTTAAAATACTTGAATTATTGAGAAAATTAGCAGTAGCACCTGCGGGAACGCTAAAAATACCAAAACTATGGAAAAGATTAGTGTTACCAACTGTTATCCCTCCGGTGATATTTAAGCTAGGATCGACTACAGTACCTAAAGTACCATCGCTAGTTACCTGTGCCACAGCACAGCCACCAGACAAGAGAATTAGCTCTGCTAGTGCCAGGGATGCGATCGCACTTAGTAATTCTACCCCACCAGCCTGATGATATGACCGCTTCTCAATCATCTTCTTACACCCTTTAGATTTTACTTATGGAAACTGCTTTATCGCTTCCTGAATAATCTCAAAGAAAACCTTACTCAACTGAGGACATTCTTTTTTCACTTTGGACAATTTGTTAAATAAATTTAATGTGTAAACTCTCTATTATTGTACAAGATTTACTCATTGACGCATCAGAATTAAATGTTAAGAATCGGGGCATCGCTCCCCGACTTTTTTTTAACGACGTATTCCCCGCCGCTCAATCAGGTGCATTACTCAGCCTTCCCAGTACCTCGCTGGGGCTATTGGATCGGGGCTTTCCTTGTCTCCCCCTCTCCCTTGTCCCCCGATCCATCCTTATTGACGAAGATTCTTAAAAGTGATATGCTACAGCCCGAGATAGATGAGTTTAAATCTCATCAATCAGCAGGATAAAAATCGAGCCTTACTTCAGAAAAGCTTTTTTTTAGGAGAGCCTTGATGGATATAGATTGTCTAAGTGCGATCTTAAGTCAATAGCCCGCTGTTGATTGGTTTCTCAAAAAACTGATAATTAATTGCGATCGTTTATTAGGAGTTATGATGCGTCGGCAAGTTAAAACCTCTGGCTGGATATTGGGTGTTATTTTGGCAGGTACAGCAACTTTTGGCTTCGGTTGCAGCACTCCCCCATCTACACCAGAAGCTAGTACCCCTCAAGCAGCAGCTCCGAAAGCTACCGAGGAAAAGGCGGAAACGGGTAAAACAACTGAAGCAACTGGAAATAAATTAACGATTGTCTTTCCCAACCGAGGAGAAGCTGGGGAAGCTCAAGCCAAAGCCAATGCTGTGGCAGCCTTTGTCTCCAAACAAATGGGATCCCCGGTAGAAGCAATTGTCGCTGATGATACCGCAGCAGTAGAAGCATTACGAGCTAATCGTGCGGATGTGGCATTTCTCAGCAGTCGCCCTGCCCTGAAAGCCGAACAATTAGCCAATTCTCGCCTATACTTAGCCGAAGTTCGTCCTAATTATTCTGGCGGGCATACTTATAAGTCTGTCTTTATCGTGCCTAAAGATAGCCCGCTGCAAGATAAAGGTAGTGGTAAAGCTACTTTAGAACAGCTTAAAGGCAAGCGGATGGCATTTGTCTCACCCACATCAGGTTCAGGTTTTGTCTTTCCAGTGGGAGAATTAGTGAAAGAGGGATTAGTCCCTGGAAAAGATCGCCTGGATAGTTACTTTGGTAAAGTTAGCTATGGTGGGGATTATACCAAAGCAATTCAAGCTGTCTTGCGAAAAGAAGCAGATGTGGCGGCTGTTTCTGAATATGCCTTGAATCCACCCTACATTACAGAAGAAGAAAAGAGTAAGGTGCGAGTATTGTACGCGATCGCAGGAGTACCTGCTCATGGTGTATCCATTGATGATGATGTGCCAGAAGCAACCCGTACTAAATTAATTGCGGCTTTGATGGAATTAAATAAACCAGAAAACCAGTCTTTGCTCAAAGATTTATCCAATGCCACTGAATTAGTGAAGGTAGATCACGACCAACATCTTAATACAGTGCGGACTGCTTTAAAACAAGCTGGTGTGGAACTGTAATAGTTGCTAATGGGTAACTGGTAATTGGTTATTGGTAATTGGTTATTGAGGAGCGGTGGTACAATGCAACCAAAGTTACTAACCAATCCAACCTGTTATTGAAAATAGTTTTATGACAGCCCTAACCTCCTTAAATCAAGCCTCTGATGTCTCTGGTGACAGTTACCTGGTGGTTGGATTAGCCACCTGCTTTATCAAAGAAGATGGAGAAATTCATCCCGTCAAAATCCTAGAACCCATCCCCTCCGCCGCCCTAGAAGCCATTCTCAAAGGAATTCCCACCTCTTATGAGTTGGCTTGGGGTACAACTCTGGGAGAATTAATTAGCGGCGACACCCCTCAAAAACTACCAGACTTTCTCTCAGATGCTCAGTTTGGCGATGATTTTCCCCAACGTGCCATCTCTGCGGCGCGTACTTATCAGAGTCGTACTGAAGCACAATCCCACATCCCTCTAGGAACTACCCGTAAAGATTTCAACTATTCTACAGAAAGAAAACGAGTCTTGAATCAAACACGGGTAGTCCGTAAGGAAGACGATGTTAAACAGCACGAATACACTCACAAAGTTCTTTAAATCTGATAACTTCCATCAATATTGCCAAAACCTAACCCCCCAGCCCCTTTCCCTGGTAGGGAAAGGGGAGGAGGAGTAATAAATCTCCTCTCCTTGTAGGGTGCGTTATCCGAAAGGCAGGGCACAATCCAATGTCTAACTACCAATTTCCTAAAATAGCGCTACATATTCACCCCCCCAACCCCCCTTATTAAGGCAGAGCTGTTTCATACTCGGTTGAAAAATTGGGGAGCAGGGGGCAAGGGGCAGGGGAGAAGGGGAGAAAGAGGAGTTTTCATAATAATTAATCCGTAATTTTATTTTATGAGGATTTATGGTGACAAACCCTCTCCCAGTCTGATTTGTAGCTCGCTCAAAATTTGAACATGAAACAGCCCTGCCTTTACTCCTAGTCCCCCTAGTCCCCCTAG
>DOIX01000235.1:8111-9949 GCA_003511885.1 Cyanobacteria bacterium UBA11153 | reverse complement strand
GTCCCCCTAGTCCCCCTAGTCCCTTCCCCACATCAGGATCCGCTGTCCCACTCCCAATTCCTACTCCAATATTAAAATTGAAAACCGCTCTGTCTGTCCTATGGTAATCTAGATCGGATTTAGCTTGGGCTTTTTCTTCTTATATGCACTTTCCCAGATCTAGTGGTATATTATTGCACCCGACATCCTTTCCCAGTCGTTTTGGTATTGGGGACTTAGGGGCAGAAGCTTATAAATTTATCGACTTTTTGGCACAGAGCGATCAGCAGTATTGGCAAATCTTGCCATTGGGACCAACTGGATATGGCAACTCTCCCTATTCCTGCTACTCGGCGATGGCAGGAAATCCTCTATTACTTAGTCCTGAGAAACTTCATGAAGAGGGTTTGTTAACGGATGAAGATTTTGCCAATTTACCAGATTTTCCCCTGGATAAGGTAGATTACGATCGCGTGATTCAAACAAAAAGGCGCTTATTGCGGAAAGCTTGCGATCGCTTTAAGGCTAATGTGTCACCAGAATTACAAGAAGAATTTACCGAATTTTGTACCGCCAAAGCAAGTTGGCTGGAGGACTTTGCTTTGTTTATGGCGCTCCACAGACACTTTGGGGATACAAGTTGGTATGAGTGGGAGACGGAAATTGCCCATTTCCAACCAGAAGCAGTAGCTCAGTGGCGGGCAAAGTTGAGCGATGAGATTTATTATCGTAAATTCTTGCAATTTCAGTTTTATCGGCAGTGGAAGGCCCTAAAGGAGTATGCTAGCGATCGCCATATTCAGATTATTGGCGATATTCCCATTTATGTTGCCCATAACAGCGCCGATGTCTGGGCAAACCGAGATATCTTTGCCATTGATGAGGAGACGGGAGCAGCCGCACTGATGGCTGGCGTACCTCCAGATTATTTCAGCCAAACTGGTCAATTATGGGGCAATCCTGTCTACAAATGGGATAAGTTACAGGAAAATAATTACCAATGGTGGGTGGAACGATTTAAGGCTACTTTTGACTATGTGGATATCGTGCGCATTGACCATTTTCTTGGGTTTGAGGGTTATTGGGCTGTTCCTCAAGGGGAAAATACTGCTGTTAATGGAGGATGGGTTAAAGGACCAAGTGCAGCCTTTTTCGAGACGATTAAGCAAGAGTTAGGAGATTTACCAATTATTGCCGAGGATTTGGGTTTAATTACTCCAGAAGTAATCGCACTTCGAGATAAATTCGAGTTTCCCGGTATGAAGATTTTACACTTTGCTTTTGGGGGTGGTTCTGATAATCCTTATTTGCCCTTTAACATCAACCGCAATTGTGTCATTTATACGGGGACTCACGATAATAATACCACCATCGGTTGGTTCAATCGGATCCCAGACTACGAACGACATAATGTCATCTCTTACCTGGGTGGCATTAGTGAAGAAGGCATCCATTGGGAGTTAATCCGATTAGCCTTCGGTAGCATCGCGAATCTAGCGATCGTCCCGCTTCAGGATATATTAGGCTTGGGTGAGGAAGCTCAGATGAACCGTCCCGGGATCGCCGAAGGAAACTGGGACTGGTATTACCGTTCCGGTATTTTAACCGACCAATTGTGCGATCGCCTCAAAACCCTAACTCATATTTACGGCAGGAAACCAGCTCGTTAGTCAATTGACAATGGACAGTTGACAATGGACAGTTGACAATGAACAGTTGACAATGGACAGTTGACAATAGACATCTCCAGAAACTAGGTTTTCATCTAGACAGGATAAGGGGTTGACATTATATTTTGGAGATGTCTAATGGACAGTTGACAATGGACAGTTGACAATGAAAAAGAGTAACTATCAACT
>DOIX01000235.1:0-7802 GCA_003511885.1 Cyanobacteria bacterium UBA11153 | reverse complement strand
GTCAACTGTCAACTGTCAACTAAGAACCGCGATTTTGATTAGCGGCAAAAGTCAATTCTTCAACCTTACCAGGCGCACCCATCTGCTTCGCGATTTGGTTATTAAATTCAACCAAAACACCACCAGCATTACCAGCACGAACAACTAATTTTTCATCTGCTACCCAAGTGCGTTGACTTCCTTCTGGTAAAGTTCCTTCAAATACTGGTTTGCCATCAGCAACAATCCTAATCCAGGATGGTGCCTTGAGGGTGACACCTACTTGCACTGGCTTGTTGCCTTGACTAGTAGGCTTTCCAGGAGTACTTGGACTAAGTTCAATATTTATTCCCGAGTTTAGCAGTTGTGAACTACTGTGAAATTTTGGGGTTGGGTTTGAGGCATCCTCAATTTTGCTCGCTTGGACATTAGAACGACCGACCATGTATGATAAGCCATTAACAGAACCAATTACTAGAAATACATATAGTAAGTAGAGATGAAAAGGCCGCAATTGACCCACCCTAACATATTGCCAGGTTGGTCTGGTAACCTGTGGGGTCACAGTCACAGGAAAATCGCTAACCAAATCGTTACCATCAAGTCCGATTGCCTCGGCAAAACGCCGCACAAATCCTTGAATATAAATAGGTTCAGGCAATTGCTCGATCCTACCTTCTTCAATTGCTCTCAAAAGCCTTGTCTGAATGCGAGTTTTGGCGGCAACTTCCTCTAAACCAATCGACTTTTCGGTGCGCTGCCTCTGAAGTCTAGCGCCGACTTCTTTGAGCTTTTCGGCTAATTCCTGGGACAAATTGCGTTTATTCTCCTTTTTCATACACGGTACTCCTTGATATCTGCTAGCACTTTTAATGATGTTTGGTGGACTCGGTTTTGGAGGAAGCGAACTTCAAAAGATCTAAGATAACGGTAATGACCACTGGTTAGTACCGGTTCACCTGGTATTTGTAATTTAATTTGCCCGATGGCGGTGCGATGCAGATGAATCACTGGATAGCCTAACAAATCAGCAACCCGACGAATTTGTCGATTTCTTCCTTCAGTCAAGATGATTTCTAAAAGTGTCTCCTCTCCCTGTAATTTGAGTATTTTGACTCTAGCAGGTAAGGTTTTTTTGCCATCCAGGTTAATTCCCTGGCACCAAGACTCAATGACTGATTCAGGGGGATTACCCCTTACCCACACCTGATAAGTCTTGGGGATATGATAGCGAGGATGTGTAAGCTCAAATGTTAGCGCCCCATCATTGGTGAGAATTAATGCACCTGTAGATTCTGCATCCAGTCTGCCCACCGGATGTACCCCCTTACCTTCTCGAAGGGGCTTCGGCAGTAGATCCAGAACTGTGTTACGCTTCTCTTGCATGGTATTACACTTATGAGAGTCGCGGCAAGTAGAAACTACACCCCTTGGTTTATTTAGTAAAAGATAAATAAGCTCGGGACGATTTCCCGATTGCAGAAGCTTACCATTAACTTCGATCGCATCGGTATCGGGATTGGCTTTTTGTCCCAAATTTACGACTTTACCATTAAGCTTAACCAATCCTGCTAAGATCATTTTCTCAGCCTGACGGCGTGAGGCTATGCCCCACTGCGAAAGAATTTTTTGTACCCTTTCCTCCATGGCTAAACTCCTGATAACTGGCTAGTTGCTCCAGAGAATGGCGGTGCGGTATCCTACCATCGAGAAATTTACCCAACCCAGTCGGGGTGAGCTGAGGGGTAACCTGCCGCCGTAACTCAAAGCCATACACGACCTGACCGTACCGAAATATCTAGACTATGTACAAATATTACAGGAATGGGGATAATTGCAAGTGGCTATTCGTAATTAATCATGACTCCTTTGTCAAGAAATAGCTACCGCTAATATATGACGGATAACTGATAACTCACTAACACCAGCCTTGAAAAGTAAAAAAAGCCATATTATTAGTTCGGTTATCTCGCCAGCGGTGCGGTTGTGGTTGCGATCGCAGGTGGAAGAGGTAGAATCCTTACAGTTTAAGATTCAAGGGGGCGATCGCGAAATCCTGACTGGTTATATTCCCTCCGTCTCAATTGCTGCTAGCCGCGCTATCTATCAAGGACTCCATTTAACTGAGATTCAGTTAGAAGGGACTAATATTCGCGGCAATCTACGTGAGGTGTTCAAAGGTAAACCCCTCCGCCTTTTAGAACCGATCCCGGTTTGTGGTAAACTTCTACTTCTGGCAAAGGATTTGGAAGCTTCTCTTACTTCTCCCTTATTATCGAACGCGCTCAACGATTTACTGGATACATTCCTTAAAGCCGGGGATCTCTACCCACCGCAGGATTTTTCCTCCCAACCAATCCATTGGCAAAAGATCGAGATCGATACAGGTCACATCACCTTAAGTGGTATCTTCACTCAGGATACCATAAAAACGACATCGGTCACAATTTGTGCTGGTTTGCTCTTGACGACACCCCATACTCTGGAACTAAATCCCCTACATATTCAGTTATCCTCCAACCAACTACCTATAATCTTAGATGGTTTTACCATCGATCTCGGTCCTGAAGTGGACATTGAGGAACTTATTCTCAATCCAGGAGAACTTACCTGTCGCGGTGGATTGAGGGTTATGCCTTAATTTTGAAAGAGGAATTTAGAATGTCTTAACTGCAGATTCAGTTGCGATAAAAGGCTAATGGCTAATTGGTAATTTTTAAACTTCTCGATACCTCCATTAGCGATTAGCCATTAGCTATGTGATGTTAAGAGAAATATTCATGAGTTAAAAAAGGCACATCCACAATTTCACCTTCAATATCTCCCACCTTAACCTTCAAACCGATACCTCCGGCTTTGGTGCGAATATAGGCTAAACCAAAAATACCAGAATCAGTTTCAGTAACACTAGTTAGCTTACCAACTTTATCATCATCGACAGTAATAATTGTTCCTGGTTGAGCAGGTGCTTGAAGGCGGATACCCCAGAGTCTTTGTTTCACGCCTTTATAGGTATTTAATCTGGCAATAGTTTCCTGACCAATATAACATCCCTTATTGAAAGAAATAGTTTTCCACAAACCTGCTTCTAAAGGATTATAATCTTCAGTCAATTCGCAATCAGGAAATGGTCGTCCTTGTGCAATGCGCAATTCCTGCCAAACGCGATCGCCCATGGGTGTTGCCCCTGCTTCTGTTAATGTCTCCCAAAGCTTTGCACCATCAGGAGCTGCCGCAATTAAAGTATATCCTGGTAGTCCTAATCCGTTCCCTATAGCCACTCGTACCTCTAAATCGTTGACAGTTAGTAACTGATGACTGGCATAACCATCCCCAATCGGCAATGGCACGCCCAATTTTGTTAATATGCTATCGCTTTCAGATCCAATTAAATTAAAGGTAATATTTTTTTGATATAGATCCGTCAAAATCACTCGATCCATCGGAAAAAGATAACGATCTAGCCATTTGATAATTTCCTCCCGCCGCTGAGGAGATATGATAACTAAAACGGCATCTTCTGTCACGTAAGCTGTTACTAAGTCAATGGTGCGAGCTGTTGATGTTACAAAAACTGTATCGCAACCCTCCCCAGGTTTAAGGATCTGAAAATTATTGGTACTTTGGTTATGTAAAAACCTCAGTCTATCGCTATCAGAAATTTTCAGGAGTCCCCAATGAGATAAGTCAGCTAGGGCAACTCCTTGGCGTGCTGCATCTATTGCTAAAGCATCGTTACCGAAACTTACGGGAACCATCACCTCATTAATGACTTCAAATGTTGCTCCGTTACGGCGCTGTATATCTTGCAGGTTTGCGATCGTCATATCTTAGCTTTGTTAGGGGAATAAGGAATTAATGAGCGAAGGGGTAAATGGGTAAGGGGGATTTTGAGCGGACAGTTGACTGTTTTTGGCGGTAAATCAAAGCCTTGATGAAGTAATGCTTCTCGGCTCGCTTCATGATGTTATTGATGTCAATAACGATGGAGGATTTGCGATAATTAAACCCTCAAAACTCAGAATTCCCAACTATCTCTACCACGAGAGTTGATTGACTTTTGAGGTAAATTTTAAATAGCGGCAAAATCAGCAAATATTTCTGCTATTAACTTTTGGGCTTTGAGATCCAAAGAATGCCAATCTACTTCACCTGATTCATCAATTAAGCCAGTGTCGATGTCAACTTCTTGAGCTTCTTGTTCTGAATGTACTGGCAGAAAGTCCCGGAAACAGACTTGAAAACAAAGATCCCACAAATTAACGCACAGTTGATGGTTGGGTTTTTCTAGGCATAGTTCATGTCCTGGTATGGGTATTTGAACATCATTATAGGTGGCTTTCCAGTTGGTTTTATCTAACTCTTGGCGAATCAGATCTACAATTCTGATTAAAGCAGGTTGTAGTAGCATTTCTGCCTGTTGCCAAGCTACAATATTCTTAAATTTTGGTTTCATCTTGAGTGGGGAGTGGGACAGCGGATGCCGAAGTGGGGAGTGAGACAGAGAGTTTGGAGTTTGACAATAGAGTTTTTCAGCTCTAGTCTCCAATCTCTAACCTCTAAATTCCTACCTCTAACTTCTAACTTCTAACCTTTAACCTTATTATTGATATTACTGCTCTAGTGGAAGATGAGTAAAGTATTGAATGAATGTGGATTACTGGCAGGGGCTACTTACCCCTTTCGCGTGGTGGGTTTGTTCATCCGCAACCCTCATCTGTGGAGTTATACAATCGCACCGATTATAGTAAATGTAGTTGTGGGTACTGCCCTCTATGGTGTTTTGCTGTTTTGGGGTTTGCAGGAGGTTGAGGATTTAACGGCGAGTTTATCGGTTTGGTTACAAGGTGCAATTGCGTCTTTGCCAGCTTGGTTAAGTTTCTTAACTTTCTTGGCAACTGGTGTGGGCTGGTTACTGAATTTGCTGCTAATTTTGGGTTTGCTACTGCTAATCGGTTTTTTATTGGTACAATTTTGCGGGTTATTGGGTGCGCCTTGGTATGGACAACTTTCGGAACAAGTGGAGAAGTTACGCACTGGTAAAGTCCAGAATATTGAGGTAGGAATTGTCCGCGATATTGGCAGGGCAATTTTATTTGAATTGAAAAAATTAGCCTTGGTAGCAGGAGTGGGGATATTGTTAACGCTGGTGAATATTATCCCAGGAATTGGCACTGCGATCGCAACGGTTGGCGGACTTGTTTTGGCGGGCACAATTGTCTGTCTGGATTTTCTGGATTCGCCTTTGGAGCGCCGTCGCTTGCGGTTTCGGGATAAGTTGGGCATTGTCTGGGGCAGTTTCCCGGCTACTGCTAGTTTTAGTTTAGTCTGTACTGGGTTGATGATTCTGCCTTTTTTGAATTTAGTGACTATTCCGATTTGTGTGGCATCGGGGACTTTGTTTGTTTGCGATCGCGTTTTGCCAAAAACTAAGTTTTCTGTTGCACTGCAACAGAATCATCAATCCTAATTTTATCCCACAAAAACTATTAATATGACGCATCACCACGGGCATGAACATCATCATCATCACCACTCTCCAGCCAATTACAACCGCGCCTTTATTGTCGGAATTACCCTCAATGTTGGCTTTGTCGGAGTTGAAGCCGTATTTGGTTTCCTCAGCAACTCCCTTGCCTTACTCGCCGATGCGGGACACAATCTGAGCGATGTCCTTGGGCTGATTTTAGCATGGATAGCGAGTTGGTTGGTACGTCGTCCCCCTACACAACGCTACACTTATGGGTTTCGTCGTTCATCTATTTTGGCTGCCCTCATCAATGCTAGCTTTCTGCTAATGGCGATGGGTGCTATTGCTTGGGAAGCTATCCAACGCTTGAGTAACCCAACTTCAGTCAGTGGAAATACAATAATTGGTGTTGCTATTGTGGGAATTATTATTAATGGCATTACTGCTTTAATGTTCATGTCAGGCAAAGAGAGAGACTTGAATATTAAAGGAGCATTCCTCCACATGGCAGGCGATGCACTAGTTTCTTTAGGAGTAGTATTAGCTGGGATTGCGATTTTGATTACAGGCTTAAAATGGTTCGATCCTGTTGTCAGTTTGATTATTGTGGCAGTAATTGTAGTCGGTACTTGGGAGTTGCTGCGAGACTCGGTTAATTTAGCTTTAGATGCTGTACCAGAAGAAATTGAACCCTTAGCAGTACGGACTTATCTAGCAGAAATTCCCGGTGTAATTGAAGTACACGACTTGCATATTTGGGCGATGAGTACCACCGAAACTGCACTCACTACCCACTTAGTCATGCTGACAGGAAACCCTGGCGATGCTTTCTTATCCAGAATTACAATGGAATTACACAATAAATTTGGCATTGAACACTCCACAATTCAGATAGAAACGGGGGATATTCTATTTCCTTGCGAACAAAAGAATTGTTGCAATTAATTAAGAGTTTTTAATTTATACAGATGCGATAAACTATTTCCCTATCATTCATTAGATGAGCGACAAGCTAGATAAAGATTCTGAGGAATATCCCGGTTTGAGCGTAAGCGGAACCGGGAGAGGTTTCAATAGAAGTAAATCTTATACAGTTACAACAGTGCCATTCCCATCGATCGCAATTCCGATAGTATAAGCCGCAATGCCTTGTGACTCAAACCATTGACGAGATTCCTCTGCTTTAGCTGATGGCAGTGCGATCGCAAAACCAATCCCCATATTAAAAGTATTAAACATTTCCTCCTCACTAATGTTCCCTGTCTCAGCTAACCACTGAAAAATTGGTGGCACTACCCAGCTACTAGTATCTATTTCTACGGATTTACCCGCACCCAAACAACGAGGTAGATTCTCTGGTATACCTCCACCAGTGATGTGCGCCATCCCGTGAATTTCCATTCCAGCAGCTAGGGCATCCAAAACAGGTTTAACGTAAATCTGAGTCGGTGTCAGTAAAACTTCTGCCAAACTTTTACCCCCCAGCAATTCCGGGCAGGTATGCCAAGGATTTAAAAGTTCCCCTCCTTCATCCCCCACCTTAGCTACAGTCTCCTGAACTATTTTCCGCACTAAGCTAAATCCGTTACTGTGAACCCCCTGACTTGCCAGACCAACGATCGCATCGCCTACTTGCACCTGAGAACCATCTAAGATTTTACTCTTTTCCACAATCCCCACGCAAAATCCTGCCAAATCGTATTCTCCTGATTGATAGAAACCAGGCATTTCTGCCGTTTCCCCTCCCAGCAAAGCACAGCCCGCCATCCGACAACCTCGCGCAATACCAGAAACCACTTCAGTCAATTGTGCTGAATTGAGTTTCCCTGTCGCCAGATAATCCAAGAAAAATAGTGGTTGTGCCCCACAAGTTAAAACATCATTGACACACATTGCCACCAAGTCTATCCCAACCGTGTCATGACGGTTGAGGATTTGAGCGATTTTCAATTTAGTACCCACGCCATCAGTGCCAGATACTAAAACAGGTTCCCGATACCCCGTCGGTAACTGAAAAGCACCACTAAAACCACCGAATTTACCCAATACTTCCGCCCTATGGGTACTTTGCACTAAATTGCGGATGCCTTCAACAAAGGCTCTACCAGCTTCAACATCGACACCAGCTTCTCGATAATCCATCCCACAGAACTTACAATCTAGAGGTTTGCCAAGGTATTTTAACGTAAGTTGGGACAAATTTGTTAATGGCTAATTGCTAATTGCTAATTCCTAATTGCTAATTGCTAATTGGTTAGGGCAATCTTTTTCGGTTCGGCGATTAGCTATTAGCCATTAGCTTATGGTAAGATAAATAGCAAGTTAAGTTCTTACCAAGAATCAGAAAAATTCC
>DOIX01000333.1:69270-69398 GCA_003511885.1 Cyanobacteria bacterium UBA11153 | reverse complement strand
ATTAGAGGCGTACCGATCGCAATTCCATTAGCTTAGACTACGCTTATCTGGCGCAAGTTGGGTCGAGGTAATCTAGCAATAGACAAGGCAGTTAGGGCATCAATCGTGAGGGGAGGGTGAAGCAAGAG
>DOIX01000333.1:54213-69023 GCA_003511885.1 Cyanobacteria bacterium UBA11153 | reverse complement strand
AGGGTGAAGCAAGAGGATATAAATATTTAGGGTTTGTTGCCAAGGTTATCGCCCTCTTGCTTCGCCCCTACCAATCTCTCTGTGTCCTAACCGCTGTGGCTGTTGCTATAAGACCCAACCGACACAATCAATTAGACTAGTTATCCTTTGCCATTGCCTTTGCCGTTGCCATTCCCAGAAGTGGTGAGGACTTTTTCTGTTAGCTTTTCGGGAACTTCTTGAAGATGATCGTACTGCCAATTGAAGAAGCCAGTACCCAAAGTTAGCGATCGCAATTCGACAATAAAATCGTGCATTTCGGCTTGAGGTAAATATGCTGAGACGCTATCCCAACCTTTCCAATCCGTCAGCCCTTCATAGCCGAGAATTTGTCCGCGACGGCCTGTTAACAGTTGAAGGACTTTGGAGGTAAACTCTGTCGGGGCTGAGACTTGGACGGACATAATGGGTTCTAAAAGGACAGGTTCGCACTTGGGCATTCCCTCTGTCATGGCTAATCGTGCGGCTTGCTTAAAGGCTTGTTCGGAACTATCTACTGAATGGTAGGAGCCATTAGTCAGTGTCACAGCGACATCCACGACTGGAAAACCCAATGGTCCGTGGGCTAAATATTCCCGCACGCCAATTTCCACGCCAGGGATATATTGCTTGGGTACAACACCACCCACAATAGTTTCCGAGAAGTTAAATCCTTCACCACGGAGGACAGGTTTGATGTCCAGATAAACATCGCCAAACTGCCCGTGTCCCCCACTTTGGTGCTTGTAGCGACCGTGGGATGTAGTATGTTTGCGGATGGTTTCTTTGTAGGGAACTCGCGGTAGGTGAGTTGTCATGGGGAGGTTATATTTGCGCCGCAGCCGTGCTAGGGCAACTTCGAGATGAATGTTACCCTGTCCCCAGAGAATAATTTCATGGGTATCGCCATGTTGTTCCCAGGCTAAAGCCACATCTTCTTCCATCAATTTACCCAATGCACCAGAAAGTTTGACTTCATCTTTGCGATTTTCTGGTGTAATTGCTAGGGCATAAACTGGGGCTGCTGCCTCAGCTTTTGCTAATTTAACTGAGGATTGATCGACGGTAAGGGTATCGCCTGTTTGAATGCCTTCTAAACGTCCAATGGCAATAATTTCACCAGCTTCGGCTACAGATAGGGAGTTTTGTTGCTGACCGAGTAAGCGATATAAACCACCTGCTCGTACATTATTGAGAACGATACCATCTGTAAGTTGACCTTGCCAGACTCGGACGAGGGAAAGTTTGCCACCTTGGGGGCTGTAATAGGTTTTGAGAACTTGTGCTACAGGTTTGTTTGAATTACTATTTAAGCCTCGACGTTCCGCAGTGGTTTCTGGTGTGGGTGCTTCTCGTAATAGGGCATCAATGAGATGGCGAACTCCGTAATCTTGTTCGGCGACACCAATGAATACTGGGACAATTAAATCTGCCCCTAATTCCATTTTCAAATCTTGGATAATTTCATCTTGAGGTGGTTCAATTTCTGCTAATAATTCTTCCAAGAGATGATCGTCAAAATCTGCCAAAGCTTCCAGCATTTCTGCCCTTGCCGCATGTTCTTGTTCTCGTAAAGACTCCGGTAAAGGGACTGGATCCGCTGGCGCACCAGGATGATAATGATAGGCTTGTTCGGTGACTAAATCGATAAACCCGATTAGCTCTTCTCCTTGGCCAATCGGGTATTGATGGGGTATTAATGGACGAGTTGAAACTGATTTGAGGGCATCTAAGATTTCGCGGTAACGTTCCCCCCAAGCCCCGTCAGTACAAGTAAGGCGATCGATTTTGTTGATTAAAACCAGATGAGGAATTTTCCAGTCATCGAGAAATTTGAAGAGAGGTGCGAGAGTCAAAACGCGATCGCTAACTGGTTCGCAAACTACAACAGCGGCATCAACTCCAATTAAGGCATTGTAAGTTTCTTGGCTAAACTCAATGGAGCCGGGACAGTCGAGGAAGTTAAAGCGAATTCCTTGATATTCGGTGGTAGCCGCACCCACTTCTACTGTCATTTTGCGATCGCGTGCTTCAGCCACACCATCGCCCACTGTATTTCCCTCTTTGATGCTACCTTTGCGAGAAATTGCTCCGGTAACAAACAACAAACTTTCTAACAGTGTTGTCTTTCCGCTTAAATAAGGACCAACTATTGCCACATTACGAGTGGCGGATACTACTTTTTGGTTCACGATCTTTCCCCCAGATTAATAACTAGGATGTACATGTTCAGGTTAGTTCAGCCAGAGGATGAGGGCTTTTGATGGTGATGATTCGGATCTGCCGTTGTGACTAGCCTGAGTTGAACAACTTCCCTTGCTCTGAGCCTGATGGCGACATTAAGCTAAAATTAGCGCATTCTGGTATCAACGATCCGCATCTCGCAATCTCTTGTAAAATAAAATCCCTGGAAAGTTAAGTAAGATTAATAGACGTGAATAAAGTTTAAATTTATATGAAGATGAACTAGATTTTGCAACAAATTTGTTGCAAAATGCAACTGAAGTTCCTGGTGCAAAACTTAATATTTTTTTACAGAGGGGGAGATAGGAGAGTGGGCAGGAATGTTTCATTATCGAAATTTGATATAGCCAGAAAGCAGACTGGGAGAGATTTTGATGTTCTAAATCCTGGAAGAAGAAAATTAGGGATTAATAATTACGACAAACCCTCATTCTCTCCCGATAGAGATCCCTCTGCCCCCCGATCCCCAATTTTTCAAGGGAAAATGAAACAACCCCAGGAGAGGGGGGGGAGATGGAGAAGAATGGTTCTTCCTCCCAAGTTATGTATTGTATGCGACAAATACGGGTGAAAGCTTTGAGAGTTAGGAGAATTGGTAGATGGGATGGGCGATAGGCAATCTCTCAAGTCAATCGCTCTCTGACAGAGGGTAATAGATTCGATTGAGAATATTCAAGAATCTCCATATTATTTGGTGTTTATTTCTTAACGAAGGGGTAAAATTGTGAATATTGATTGAGATATCGGCTCTGTCTGGGATCCCAAGTAAATTTTTTTTGACTGGCGAAAGATTAACATCACTGGCTGTGTGGAGATGGGAATGGAGACAGTAACATGTTGAAACCAAATCAACAGAAGGAGTTAACGACCCGCCGCTAACCACTTAGGCGGTATAGCGGGGGCTTGAAAGAGTCCTACGTTGACCAGCTCACTCAGTAATGAGTAAACAGTTAATTCGGTCATCTCATCTTGGGGTACGTGCCAGCTCCAAGCTCTGAGGTTCAGCATTAAACGGCAAGGGCGGGACAACCAAGCAGTGTGTTGAACGTAAAAAGCCAAGTTAACTGAGCGAGGCAAACTTAACCAGAAATGAGAGGCGGCACTAATGCGCGTTTTTGTACTAGATAAAAATCTGAAACCTCTTAACCTAATACATCCAGCAAGGGCAAGAGAGCTATTGCAAAAAGGGAGGGCAAAAGTTTATCGAAGCTATCCGTTCACTATTGTTTTACAAGTAATATAAGACGCTGCAATATTATGGCGGCTCTGGAAAAATGATGAAACTTATCGGGGAGAAGAGAATGCAAAAAAATTATTCTGTTAGTAGTCTCGATCTCCGCGCTCCCTTAATTGCGAAGCTTCGTCGGGGGCTGGGAATAGGTTGGCTGCGGGTAATCACTGTCCTGATGCTGGATACTCTGATGCTATCTTTGGCATGGCTGATTGCTGAGAAACTGGGAACACCAACTCATTCATTCAATCTGCTGTGGAACCCCTCAGAAAAGCAAACTGGATTGCTTCTGCCTATTTTAATTATCAATATTGGCATACTGGCAGCTTCAGGACTTTATGGCACAGACGATAGACGACGCAGCTTTTTGAATCTGATCAAATCTTTAATCTTGAGTCAGATTGTTCTACTTAATCTTGCCTTTTTCTATGGCAGCGATCTGGTTGTATCTCGCTCCACATTTTTAATCGCTTGGGGACTGTCTCTGATTTTTGTCTTTGCGGAACGTTTGATGCTACATCTAGCGATTGTCAATCAACGTTCCCACGGAAGCTGGCGACAAGCTATCTTTATTATTGGCAATCTCCAGGATATTGAAAAGGCTAAAAGCCGACTGGAAAAAGCTGGGCAATTTGATATTAAAGGTGAAATAGATTTATCTGTACGGAGCAACTCAGAAGCATGGGCTAAGACTTTGGAAAATATCCAAGAATTAGGAGTTAGTGAGGTCTTTATTTGTTCTTGGCACGCTGTTAAAGATCCGATTTTTTTATTCTGGGAGTTGAAAAATGTGGGGATAGATCTACGAGTTTTACCTCTTGGTCTAGATTTACCCAGTCAGTGGTCAGAAATCAAAATGATTGATGGTTTTACAACGATTCGGTTTCGTTCTCCACCAATTGTTGGTAGTGATTTTTGGATTAAGCGCGGTTTTGATATTCTGGCATCAGGAGTGGCGTTAATCTGCATTAGTCCTGTGTTTTTAATCATTGCGATTGCTATTAAACTTAACTCAATCGGCCCGGTATTTTATAAGCAAGAACGTGTGGGATTGAAGGGGCGTAAGTTTAAGGTATGGAAGTTTCGCACGATGGTGATTAATGCGGCGGATTTTCAACAAGAATTGGAGGATAAAAATGAAATGAAGGGAGGGGTGTTGTTTAAGATGAAAAATGACCCCCGGATTACCAGTATTGGGAGATTTCTCCGCCGTTATAGTCTGGATGAATTACCTCAATTAATTAATGTATTGTGTGGTACAATGAGCTTGGTTGGCCCTAGACCTCTCCCCATACGAGATGTGGAAAGGTTTTCCGAACATCATCAAATTCGTCACGAGGTTTTGCCGGGAATAACTGGTTTATGGCAAATTTCTGGTCGCTCTGATGTAGGTGATTCTGAGGATGTTTTTCGGCTGGATATGGCTTATATTCAGAATTGGTCTCTGGCTTTGGATTTCCAGATTTTAATGGAAACAATTAAGGTGGTGATTAATTCAGAAGGGGCTTATTAAAGAGGTCAGAGGTAGGAAATGGGGAATGGGTAACAGGGAATAAGTAAATGTTTTAAAAACAAATAACCAAGAACAAATAACTAACAAGAAATAATTTTACTGTTTCTCTAATTTCCATAACCAATCGTCAGGATTGCTGTAAACTAGTTCTGGTTTATATAGTTGCTGTTTTTTTAATTCGTCTAGCCATTCTGGGGAGGGTTTTGGCTTGAATAAAAATATATCGGTGAATCCATCGGGAATCTGAGGAATATAGGGTTGAAATGATATTTTGGAATTGAGGTTACAAGTGTAGCATCTTGGTTGTATCATGAGTTTGACTTTGGGATCTAATATATAGCTTAGGGTTAGGAAATAGGGCATTTGAGCATCGCTAATGAGAATGGGGTTGGGTGCTTGGTTAACGATGTCAGCAACGGCTGGATTGCTAAAATTAAGATGCTTATTCCACCAAACTTCTGCTTGAGAATTGGCGGCACAGGAGAGAATGCCACAGGAGAGGAGGATGATGGTAACAATTTGCCAAGTTTTATTTTCTCTCCAGTTTCTATTTTGGCTAATCTTGGTAGCTAGAAGGTAGGCAACGGCGAGTTGAATACCCAAAATAAGGGGGGTTAAAAAGCGGAGGCTGGAACGATTGCCGCCGAAAATTAAATCTGGTAGGATGAGGGCGATCGCAAATACGCCCACTAGGGTGGCGATAAATAGCCAGACTCGTTGTGGTGTATGGCGCATTAACTCATAGAATGAGTAGCTCACTAGGGCGATTAAGGCTAAAATTGCGATCGCGATCGCGATAAGATAGATTAAGGGGTCTCGCGGTCTAGTGTTGAAATCAATGAAAATTCTCGCTAAGACACCCATGAAGGTTTGAAGCCATCGCCAGAAAGATGCTCTCTGATTTGCCCAATTGGTAACCTTGTTGATTTGGGAGAGACTTGTCATCACAACCGCTAGCCAGGGCATAAATAGGATTATGGCGGCTAAGGAGGCTAGGCAATAGGAAATAATGGTTTTGGTAAGGCGGAATTTTTCGATGGTTATGATATAAATACCATGCCCAATGGCGACTAAGGCGGAAAATAAAAAGGTGTAAAAACTGCTGGTAAGGGTAATGAAATAGATAATCCAACTTCCTTTGGTTTTGAGTCGGATGGCTCTGAGTAGGGCAGCACTTGATAGTAAGATTGTTACTGTCCAGAGGCTATATTGACGTGCTTCTTGGGCGTAGAGGTTGTGGAAGGGGGATACGGCGAGGATGGCTGCGGCTAGCCAGCCGATGTTGGTTGCGGATGGGGGAGTGGATGGGGTAACAAATGTAGTGGATGGGCTAGCGGATTTCTTTTTTAGGGGTGATAGAAATAATTCTTGGCACAGCCAATAAATGCTGGGGAAAGCGAGTAGGCTGAGTAGGGCAGGTAGGCTTCTCATGGCGGTTACGGATGTCCCGAAGATTTGTGCCCAAAATCTGGCTGTGACATAGTAGAGGGGTGGATGTTGTGGATCTTCTTGAATTAAGCTTTTGATTGTGTCTGTTAGGGTACTGTTGGGGTTAAGGTGTTGGTAGTGTTGTAAGTCTTGGATGCCAATTATTTGGGGTTGGGAGAATTTTTGGACTATTTCGGTTTCGGTATAACCTGAGATGCGGAGTGAGGTGTATGTTTCGTCAAACCAATAGATTTTACGCTCCAGGTTGGTGAGGCGGAAGAATATCCCCAGTATTAATACGGTGATGATGAGGAATCTTAATGAATTTGTGGGGAAAGGTAATTTTTGGGTTAGTTTATTTTTAATCATAGATCGGTTTATGGTTTTTTACGTTCTCCTTCTCCAGATACCTGACTTCTTCAAGAAGTTGGGTATCTAATTTTTTGCAGCCCTCCTCCATATAGCAAGTGAGAATAAGCTCCTGCGCTTTTATAGCGCTACCAAGACACTGTCTGATACAGGTGCTATCTGTAGGGTGCGTTAGCTTTCGCATAACGCACTATCCACTATTGGCAGGATGACTCTGGAGTTTAGACTAAATCTTTTTTTGTAGCCTAAAACCATTGCTATATAAGGTTTACAGCTTATAAGAATTAAAATCATTGACAACTCCTCAAAGTCTTATCCAGAGAGGCTTTGGTGAATTAGGAGGTGAAATTAGTCTAAAGTCCAGTAAGATATCCCCAATTCAAAATGTCGATAAAAGTTAGTAAAAAAACCTGCTGGTGATAGCCATTCTTTCCATAGTTTGCGGCATTCATATTGTAAATCTATAAATTCTTGGGGTGATATTTTTTCGTGAAATTCTAGAATTTTTTCTCCAATTTGTGGGAGTTCTTTTTCGTCTACCCAAATGCAGTATTTTTGCCAATCAATAGCGAATTCGTAGGGGAGAATGCAGTCGGTGTCGATGAAAATGGGGATCCGCCCGCAACATAGTGTCTCGTAAAGGCGGAAGGAGAAGTTTCCGGCCCCGCGACAACAGAGGATGTAGTCACTGTCAGCTATGTTTTGGATAAATTGCCAACGTGCTTTAGATTTCTCGTCTGTTGATAGTTTGTGATTAACAAATGATTTCCTATATTGAGGAATAAAATTTGTATTAATTAGGGGGTTAGACTTGATAATATTTAAGGCTCGTTCCCTTAATAAATGTCCTTGATATATAGGTACTTTCATTTTTTTATGTTTGGTTGCCATCACTCCTTGATAGATAAGAGTTTTGAGGTTTGTCTGCCATGTAGATGATTGAACGAAACCACAGAATCCCACTAGAGGACGATCGGATTTTTGCCGAATTGGAAGTTGATTGTTCAAATATTCTTGGACTATATCTTCACACCAAGCTGGGAGAACAAAATTATGAGGCTTTTGTTGGGAACGGTAGGGAGAGTGGCGAAAAACAAAGGCATTTTTGATAGGAATTTCTTCATCAGAACAGTCGCCGGAGAAAAAAACAATCGAATGTTTTCCTGCTTTTTGAACTTTTTGGGTAAATTCTTTGGCAATGGCTAAAGCATCCCGATTAATTTTTCTGTGCCATACATAAGTTCGGATTTTTGCCCAGTCATCAGGCAAGATGGCGAAGTCAGCTTCTTCCAGGGAAACTAACTCGAAACACTCAGGCGCGATCGCAGTATACTGATCTAAGGCTTTGTTCCAGCTTGGCTGCGGGGTTACAGCGGATTTTGACCAGAATGGAGAAAGGAGGGTGTTGGGATTTTCGCCGTTGGAGAGGTATTTTGGATCTGAAAAGATTTTTAATTTCATGGTAGGGTTTGGTGTTGAGATTCCTAGATCTGCTATTCTAAGAAGAATTTTCCCGATTTGAGGATGGAAATTTTCATAATTTGTCCGATCTAGTTACCTGAGTCTGAATTAAGTATCCAGCTTTAGCACGGTTTGCGATCGCCTGATTGCAGGAGCGAAGCTTATCGCTCTATAATCATTTGGGACTTTATTCCAAGTTAGTTGAGGGGTTTCTACAGATTTTAACCAGAATCAAGACAAGATGGTCTTGCCTTTCCTGTTGGAGAGCTATTTTAGCTCTGAGGATATTGTTTATTTCATGGGGGGGGGACTCGTTCCATGATACCTAGATCTACATAGAGTAAGAATACTTTTCCGGATGCGAGCATGAAGATTTTTGCAGTCTGTCTGATACAGATGCTATCTGTATAGTGCCCTGCGCTCAAACTAACGCACTATCCACTATTGGCAGCGTAACTAAGATATCCCTAGTTCAAAATATTGCACTCCTCTCTGTTGATTTTTATCTTGAATTAATGTAATGATTTTATCATTTTTAGCTAAAGTCGCACGAGAAGCGACTTTGGTATGCTCAACAGGCGATGGGAAATGGCTGGATTCGGGATATTTTGGTGCTTCAGATTGAAAGTAACCTTTACCAACGTCAGGGGGCACCAATTACTAACTTTCAGCTAAAAAAAATTAATTTTTATCCAATTTCCATAGCTGCTCTTCAGAACCAGTGTAAACTAGTTCTATTTGGTAGTTTGTCTGTTTTTTAAGTTCATCAATCCATTTTTTTGACGATGTATACTGGTATAAAAATATCTCGGTGAATCCATCAGAAATCTGGGGAATGTATGGTTTAACTGCTAATTGGGAATTGAGGTTACAAGTGTAACATTTTGGCTGGATCGTCAGTTTAATTTTGGGATCGAGTAAATAGCTGAGAGTTAAAAAATAGGGCATTTGAGCGTCACTAATTACAAGAGGATGAGGACTTCGATCAATTATGTCAGCTATTTTGGGAGTATCTATGTTGAGAATTTTAGTCCACCAAACTTCTGCTTGAGAAATCATTGTACAAGAGAATACTCCCATGGAGACTACTGCAATCAATACGAAATTCCACAGCTTGTATTGATTACTTTTGATAGAAATATGGCTCAATTTAGTTGCAATCAGATAGGCAAAACAGAGTTGAATACCTAAGTAAAAAGGAATGAGATACCGAGGCATAGTCGAGCGCTTACCTCCTACAACTAAATCTGGTAGGATAAGTACTATTGCTGTAACTCCAATTAGGGTGAAAATAAATAACCAAATTCGCTTGGGAGTATTAACAAAGAGAAAATAAAGGGAGTATCCTACGAAGAATAATAAAATTAAAATAATACTGCCTAAAGTTAGGGTATGCAATAAGGGAGCGGTTGGACTAATATTAAAATCAATGAATATACGACTAAAAGCAATACCCCATCTGAGAACTAGTTGTAACAAAGTTTGTTTGCGAGTTGCCCACTCTGTTACATTGTGAATTTGATGGAGATTAGTAGCGACAACTAGGAGCCAAGGAATAAAAGTTATAATTGCTAAAAGTGAGGCTATCTGATAAGCAATTGTCGTTTTATTCAATCGGTATCTTTCGAGAGTTATTATGTAGATTCCATGTCCAATCGCGACTAACCCAGAAAACAAGAATGTGTAGAAACTTATTGCTAACGTAACAGCATAAATGCCCCAACTTACTTGGGTTTTGAGTCGTATTGCTCTCAATAAAGTAGCACTTGACAGGAGAATTGTTACTGTCCATAAACTATATTCACGGGCTTCCTGGGCGTACAAGAGGTGGAAGGGGGAGACGGCGATAATTGCTGTTGCTACCCATCCAACTGGGGTAGCAGATGTAGCAGATGGGGCGGGGGATGGGTGATGGGATGTTTTGGTTAAGGGTGGGTTGAATAATTCTCGGCATAGCCAATAGATACTAGGAAATGCTAGTAGACTAATTAAGGCTGATAGGCTTCTCATGGCGGTGACTGATGTGCCAAACCATTGCGCCCAAAATCTAGCTATTATATAGTATAGGGGTGGATGTTGTGGATCTTCTAAAGATAAGCTTTTAATGGTGTCAACGAGGCTTCTTTCTGGCTTAAGGTATTGATATTTTTGTAAGTCTTGGATGCCAATTATCTGAGTTTGCTGGAAGTGTTGGACTAATTCGGCTTCGGTATAACCAGAAATTCGGAGTGAGGTAAATGTTTCATCAAACCAATAGACTTTGCCCTCAAGATTGGTGAGTCGGAAAAATATGCCTAATATTAATATGGTGACGAGAAGAAAGCTTAACCAAGTTTTAGGGAGTCCCCATTTCTGGGTTAGTTGATTTTTGAGCATATAGATGAAGTAGGATAGACTTTTTCCAAAACATCTCTCCACATAAATTTACTTATTCGGGCTAGCGCCCCTTGACTTAATTGATGTCTCAGTTTTGGGTTATTTGCTAACTCTATCAAGGCATTACTGAGTCCTTGAATTACTGTTTCTTCGCTACATCTCTTAGTTTTGATAACCCTTCCACAGGTTTCATCTACCATCACTCCGGAGCCACCTAAATCTAGACTGACTACAGGCAAGCCACTAGAAAAAGCCTCCAGAATTACATTGGGACCAGTATCGTGTAAAGTGGGGATGAGAAAAACATCATGCTGTAGATACGCTTGAAATACTTCTTTCTGCTCTATCCAGGGAACCCAGTCTACAAAGTTACTAATATTTAGTCTAGCTGCTAGTTGTTGCAGCCACTTTTCATCAGAGCCACTGCCAATAATAGTGAAGCGCGATTCCGGTATCTTTTGGTGTAATTGGGCAAAGGCTTTAATTGCTAGATGTAAACCTTTCCAGTACAGTAGTCTCCCCACAAAAAGAACTCTGAAAATCTCTTTTTCTGGTGACTTTTGTTCAATTAAATCAGGAATATTAGAAATTGTCTGCTTGGGTATGCAGAAAAGGATTTCCGATTTTGTCCTGTAAAATATCGGAATACATGCCTGTGTCTGTTTTGAGTCGCAATATATTTTCGATGCTTGCTCAAAAGTCAAGTGCATCAAAGGATTGAAGTGAATGAAAAAGTTGGCTAAATCGCGGAGAAAGTCACGCAACTTGCCCATTAGAGGGTAGCTTTTCCTGAGATTCCAAGGTACTGTTACGCCACCTGCCAGGGGACCGAGAATAAAGGGAATCCCCAAAAAACCCATGAAGCTATAGCGTCGTATACAGGAATTGGTTACATGATGTACAAAATCAAATTCCACTTGCTGGCTTAAAGATTTAGCGAGTTGATAGGCACTCCACTGCCACCAAAACAAACGCCACTCCGCGTTAAGAGTCTGATTTAACATCCCAAATTGATAACCCTCAAACATCCACCAGCTAGTAGAAGGAGGTGGAAAGTCGCAGTAAACAAAATGTAAATTAGATTTGGGGTTAGCAGAAATTTCCGCATTTATACTTGGCTGATTCTCGGTTTTAGTAATTACCCAAACTTCATGGCCTATGGTTGATAGCCCCTCAGCCCACGCCCAACCCCAGGCTTCCTCGGAACCTTGATGGGGATTGCAATTGAAGGCAGAGAGTAGTATTTTCATCTGTCTTCTCCCAGGGAGACTCCCACCATAACTGTACTCTGTTTGGTGGTGAAAGGAAATGGTGGGCAGCGTCTACGGGACATATCCATAACAATCCTTGTTCTGAATGTGGTAAAAAAAAGAAACCGTTGCGCCTCAAAAGTGGTAAAACTCCTTGAGATAAATTGCTCAGACTAGAAGTTTAGCAAAATTTTCTGCCTCTTGAGCTACTTTTACTGTTGGTGGCGCATAGTAAATTCCCCGCAGACCTAAATGACCGAGAATCAACCGGGTGACAACCCAGTCAGGACTGAGACTCCAGAAACCAGACTTCTCCAAGAAGTCTGGTTTCCAAGTGCGGTTTAGGTTGTGGATGATTTTTTCAGAGAGGAGGGATTAATTATATAGTTCTGTGGCATACTATTATCCTATCCCTTTTATTAGAAAGCGATTTTATCCAAATGCTTAAATTCTTTGGAAACATAGTCGATCATCGCCGCGATGATTCTTTGGCTACGACAATGAGGAAAAAGCGGTTTGCATTGTTTAAATCTCTGCTCGCATCGATTCCTGGTTCTCTGAAAATACTTGATGTAGGTGGCAGACCCAATATCTGGAAGCAATCAGGCTTTTTGTCAGAATTTGAACACATAGATATAGTTATTATGAATATAGAAAAAATTCAAGTAACTGAGCTACGGATGACAAGTATTATTGATGACGCTACGAACATGAAATATGTTTCAGATCTGGAATTTGATGTGGTATTTTCTAACTCAGTAATTGAACATGTAGGGGACTATCAAAAACAGCAGAATATGGCGAACGAAATTAAAAGAGTAGGAAAGAGATATTTTGTTCAAACACCTAACCTTTATTTTCCTATAGAACCTCATTTTCTGTTTCCTTTATTTCAGTTTCTTCCTCTGCCAGTCAAAATATGGTTAATTACTCATTTCAAGTTAGGATGGCGAGGACCAGTTAAGGACAGACAAAAAGCTTTAGCAACTGTGACAGAAATTAGATTGCTTAGTAAAAAAGAATTTGTTGCTCTGTTTCCTGAAGCTAAGATTGTTGAGGAAAAGTTTTTAGGTTTAACCAAGTCATTCATAGCCTATTATGGTTGGGATACTCCTTGAATTTTAAGAACATTGGCAGGGTACGTCAGATTGAGAATCTGTTTCACTGTGAACTAATTTATTAATAGGGTATTTTATGTTAGGTGCGCACTCTCAAATATCGCTCTAAATGCTAATTTAGACATGGGTAGAGACTACCCATTCTATTGTTATTCTCTCACTTTCTCATAAGCGGCTAAAAGCTTAGGGGATTGATGTCGCCATTCCAGTATCTCTTCCATTCTACGCCTTCCCTCGGATCCAATCTTTTCCCGCAGTTGAGGAGATTCTAGAAGCTGTAGGATTTTTTCAGCAAATTCTAGTTCATCATTAGGTTTAGCATAGAGAGATGCTTCTTGTGCGGATCTTCTTCCCTCTCGAAGATCGAATTGGACAATAGGTTTTCCCATCGCCATGTATTCGAGGATTTTATTCATGGTACAGTTTTCGTTGTAAGCTGTGGTTGGGGAAGGCTCTACACATAAATCGCAACTGGAAAGCCTTTCTAAGAGTTCTTCTCCTTGCTTAAATCCTGTAAATTCTACACAGTCAGTAAGTTCAAGTTCCTGAGATAATGCTTTGAGTTTTTCGAGTGAAGGACCGCCACCAATCAGCATAAAGTGGATATCTTGGCGGTTTTTTTCCCGAACCAGGTAGCTTACTATTCTTAATAGATAATCAATTCCCTCCGGTTCCCCCATAACACCGACATATCCTACCAAGTAGGTTTTACCTTGGCGGTATTTTGGGTTCGGAGGCATAATCCGAAAGCGCGAAAGATCCGGTCCACTCCTGACGACAAAAACTTTTTCTGGTTTCTTTCTACCTCTAGTGATGGCTATTTCTTTATGGGATTCGTTTGTGGCAATGGCTAAGTTTGCCGTGGCATAAGTCAATCTTTCAGCCCAGCTTAAACCATAGTAGAAAATATCTTTTCTGTTGTATTTCGCAATGTACATTTCCGGACTAAGATCGTGGTGATCGAATATGACTTTGACACCATGGAATAATTTGAACCATCCGGCTGTGAGGAAGAGTAAGTCGGGAGGATTACAAATGTGGATTATATTGAATCCTTGTTCTCGCCAGACACGTTGTGCTAAACGAAACTGCCAATAAACTGCCCAGGCGTATTCTCGGAGATATCCTTTAACGGAACTCTCTTCAGGTGGAAGGGGATGGCGATAGATATGAATTCCTTCAATTTCTTCGTAATCTTTTTCAAAGCCGTTGCCTTTTGGGGAAATTGTCGAGACTTGATACCCTGCTTTTTGTAGAGTAGTTGCTTCCATCCATACTCGGCGATCGAAGGGTATGGGTAGGTTTTCAACTACGATTAGGACTTGAGGGAATGTCTTTTTACGATCGAGATAGTTCATAGTAAATGAATTTGTAATTAAAGCGATTAGTTTTACCAGATTAGGTGTGAAGGGGAATGTCCATTTTTTTTTAGACTGCTAACAAATGCAGCAGGATGCTTGATTAAAACCAAAACATCCATGTCAAACTTTGATACCAACCATTTATATGAAAATAGTCCTATTGGATCTTTGATTAGTGGTCTGATATTATACATGCGATACTTGTAGTAATTGACGTAATCTATTACAGCAGTTCCCTCTGTAATGAGGTACACTTAATTAATCCTCACTCATTGAAGCAATTGATTGGTTTGTTAATTTCTACTACTGTACTTCATAAGAGCGGTTTCCTCTGTAACATAATCAAACCATCACGGGTAGATTTTATAGCATTAATTTCTTCTTTCAATTTGTATGAAAACCCGATTGTAAGCTGCTGCGCATTTAAACCGGATATTTTCA
>DOIX01000333.1:40970-54009 GCA_003511885.1 Cyanobacteria bacterium UBA11153 | reverse complement strand
AAACCGGATATTTTCAAGTTAGGGAACAGATTAAGATCAATTATTTAAGAATGTTTCTACTCGCTCAGCCTGCATCAACCAACTCTCCTTACGCTTTAACCGTAGTTCTAACACTTCCTCTGTTAATTGCTCTTTTCTTGATAAAGCTTCTTTACAACCTTTTGCAATGGAGTTGGGATCTAGGCAATCTACATATATCGCTCCCATATAAAATAGCTTTTTCAATAGATTTGTATTAGAAAGTAGCATTGGCTTGCCAACCCCAACTGCCTCATTTGCTACACTAAGTTGAACTCCCTCTAATTTAGTTAAACCTAAAACCACATCTGTAGTATATAGCAAGTTATCGAATTCTCCTGTGGGTAAGAATCCCGTTAGCTTAACGTTATCTGGCACATTACTCAGATCGTGGATGCCTTGAGCGCGATTTGTATTCCCAGTCAGGACTAAGGTTATGTCCGGAATTAAACGAGCCGCATCTAAAATTGTTGGAATCGGTTCATCTCTATTGAATGAGCAGGGACATAAAATCCACGGGTGTGGAAAAATATCTTTTGATTGTACCTCTTTCTGTTCAGTTACTACAGATGGATCTTCCAGAATATACAAGCACCCGCTACTCACGCCGAGAGTCACAGCTTGCTTCTCAACCCAATCGTTATGTACAAGCACTAGCTGGCAGCGATTTAAAAGATATACCATCCCTGGTAGGGATATCCAAGGAGGGCGGAATGTAGCGTTATGGCAATCTGCTACAATCGTGATCTGTTGACTAAATAATGCCTTATACAGATAAGCAATATAAAGTAGGGGGGTTGGGGGAAGCTGAACCCAAATTACTTCAGGTTGCTGTCGCAGAAGTAGCTTAAGTGTTTCCCATCCTTTCAGGATATACTCGAAAGGTCTTAAAAGACGATTTTTAGAGGAAGAGGATAGAAATTTTAACTCATAACCAAAGTGAAATTTCATAGACAAGGAGCGCCGTTGAAAAGGAACCCATGACACAAATACCTGCTTCATTTTTTTCCTTTGATAGAAAGTCAATTTTGCCATTTTGATTAACCTGTTCACTTAAGAGTGGAATCTTACAACTACCCATGTTGAAAATTACCTTGTCCATCTAAGCGCCCAAACTCTCTCGAATCCATAAAATGGAGCCAGTATCAGTGTCAAAGACATCCAAACTGGACTAAGTAAGTACAACCATATCCCACCACGGTGACGTTTCATAAAACGTTCAATAGGATAACGCAATTGCTTATGCCAAAATGTTAGTGGAATCCATTCCTTGACATAAGTTTTATAGATTCGTTCTGCTTCTTCAATACCTTTCATGCCAGCAATACTTGTTTTGTTCTCCCCACTTACTGGATTGATACTCAGCACTTCATCAATCACTTGCCATTTTAAACCACGGGAGAGGAAATAAGTCCATAGTTCAAAATCCATGGCATACTCGTAGCTTTCATCTATGGGTTTTGGTCTGTCTAGTAATTTGCGCCGATAGAAGCAGCTAGGTTGAGCAATTGGACAATGGACTGGCATTAATGCTATATGCTTGAGGGTAGGGGCTTTGATGTATCCTTTGTCGTTCTCTTCATCCACAATTATGTACCTAGATCTCTCTCCTGACCGTAAAATGCGATCAAATAATGTCATCCAAGAACTTACACCCTTCAAGAACCCTGCTTTATTGCCATTCACGAACTCCATCCTACAGCGCCCGACTAAGACATCCGTATCAGGTGACTCCGCGAAGTATTTTCCTACTGTGTGTAAAGCGCCTGGTGTGAGCATGTCATCGCTACACAGCCAGTTAACAATCTCGCCAGTACATTGAGCAAAACCTTTGTTAATAGCATTGGATTGACCGCTATCCTTCTCACTCACCCACCAAGTAATATGGGGTTCAAACTGCTTTATCACCTCGACACTATTATCTGTCGATCCGCCATCAACGACAATTATTTCTAGTTTCGAGTAGTTTTGGTCTATTAGGCTTTGTAGGGTTGCGCCTATAGTCGCGGCGCCGTTGTAGTTTGGAACAACGATGGAGACGGTTGGTAGTTGTGTGATGATTTTCATCTGTATTCCCCTATGTATATCTTGGGTAACCGAGTTGAAGCATAATGTCATGTAACCGATCTTCAATCAATCTGGCATCAGATTCATTCGTCAAAAATTTTCCGTTATTTGTATCTTTTTTGATGCCAGAAAACAGATTTTTATCCACCTTCCAACTGGGGTTTTGATTCCTATCATCAGGAATACAATTCGGTTCGTAGGGTTCTTCAATAAAGCTACAAATCTGAGCGATTGTCTCTTGAGGTTTACTTGTAAAACTCTCATACTGTATCAACATAAAACCTCTCGGATTATCTTTATTTTCAGTTATCGCCAACTGGATATAACGAGCATATTTATGACAGAATGATCTGGGAGAAATCCTTAGCCAACTCAGCTTGGATTGATTCATTCCTTCTTCTATAGATTTTAACAGTCTCTTCTGATAAGAACTAAACACATTAACAGGATGACGATGGATGAAAAGAAGTTTTGCATTGGGGAATGTTTCCTTGATTTCGGGAAGATACAATATGTGCTGAGGAGTCTTCTCTATTATTCGATCTATCCCTCTGGCTTCTTTGGCATAATAAAAAAATATACGCAGCAAATGATCGTTATAGCTCGCATTCCAGATAAATTTTCTCAATCTAGATAGATTTGACTGAGGACAAATTAATTGCCAAAGCGACTTGCAAACTAAGATACGTTGACGATTTTGAATCCCTTGAGTTGCATTTAGAAACTGACGATAACAGTTATCATTGTCTCCCATCATATAAGCAAGTGATGAAGAATTATTAGAAGGAGAGTAGGTGCTGTAAGGATCTTTGAAACACCGACTTTCTACTAGGTTGACACCTTCATCTGACTGTGATTTTTTTAGGTTGAAACTTGAATGCCTTTGAAGTGTTCTGTATAATATGCTACTACCACTCCGAGGCGCACCTACAATAAATACAGGTGATTCATTTTTCATTAGATTAGATATTTCCAGGGGTTCGGTATTCATGGTTATTAGTTGGCGACATAAATCATACTGGTACAGATCCCTATTCTAACTTGTTGGCATCGCTGCCGCTAACCTACTTCTTCTCAGTCTCACTTGCTCTGCAGCCGTAGAAAATGCTATTGACACATAGAAACTCCAGAGGGAACTCTGTCCCAGCATACCCAAATTATCAGTAAAATTCAATAACAATAAAGCCATTAAGGATTGCAGCATCCAAAAGCTTTCTGTAATTACTGGTGAATTCAATAAATTCACCAATCTAATTAAAACCGAAAGAATATTGAAAAGATACAAAGATAATCCCACAAAGCCATATTGGAGTAACATATCCATGTAGCCGTTATGAGCGTTAAAGCGGACTACGCCTTCTCCTGTACCAGCTTTACCTGATGCCCAGGAATTATTTATAACATATAAACCGTGGTCAGAAGTCCAGAAACCAGCACAACCATAACCAAGCCAAGGTCTTTCATATAGCTTATCAAGCATTAATTGCCAGATAGGTATCCGTCCATTAAAATTCATATCTTTACCCAGGGTATCAACTACTATAAACTCCAGATTACTGATAAATAGTACCAATCCGCTCCCGACTAATACGAACATTATCAGCATCAAAACTACCCGAAGTTTATCCTTTTGCTTGGCAAACTTGTACAAGGGGAATAGGCAAAGAGACATCACAAAAACTAAATAAGCTGTTTTGCCTTGGGTAAGCCAAAGAAGAACTAATGCTAGGCTAAATAGCATCCAAGCAAGCCTGCGATACTTTTTCCCATTAAGGGCAGTATTCAGAAACAGCAAAGCTGTGAGTGTCTGAATAGCAGCCGCACCATTTTTAAAACTATATATACCTATCCATAAATCGCTACGGTTCCTCCCATAACCTGAAAGAACTAGGGGAAGTACTAGACTTAGAACTAATCCTATCCCCAATACCCATCTCCATAGCTGCATCTGCTGCTTCATCTCGTAGCGGGTTGCTAAGTAGATTCCCACCATAGTACCACGTAAGGCTGCCTTAAACTCGTTTGATGTGAATGCCGGAGATGCAGTCCAAAAAACTGAGGCGACACTCATCCCAGCAAAGAGTAGTAGCGGTATATCTTTGCTAGCAACATAAGCAAATCGCTTCCACCGCCAAGCTATCAAAATACCCAGGATTGCATAGCTTCCTGGCTTCATCATTTTGACTATCAGAGGGTGTGCATTAACGGCTAAAAAGTACAGAAGCAATGAACCAATCAGCCATGGTTCTAATTTTAGTGCCAAACTGTGTAAGGCTCTAGTTTTCAATTGACACCCTCCGGCTGTTCAAAGTAGATGCTACATTATTCCTCAAACTTTTTGTTTTTGGCGATCGCCTACTGCTGAAATTTCGAGCAAAAGTCATATCTCGCACCCGTCTTAACCCTGCCCTGCTAGGGCGTGTCTTATTGCGTCCAGGTTTTGGTGTAGGGGCGTTAGCGTTAGCTTGGCGTTAGCCTAGCATTTCGGGGATAACACCTGTCTCAAACCCAAATATTTATATCTAAATGCTTTGCCATTCCATATTTTAAAAATACTCCATAGAGGAGTCATATTTTTACCCTGTTGAGTGAGAATTGCCCAAGACTTGAGTAAAAAGAGAAACATATCTACTTCCTTGGATTTCTTGGGTAAATTCCTGCTCTACTTTTTCACGAGCGCGAAACGACAATTTTTGATGTCGCTCCTCGTTTTCCAATACCCAAGCAATTCCTTGAGCTAAATCCTCAATTTTATAAGGTTGGGCTAAATAGCCATTCTGCTGATGCTCAATCAGATCCGGCATCCCACCAATATTGAAAGCAACACAAGGAGTTCCACAAGCGATCGCTTCCATAATAGTATTGGGTAAGTTATCCTGAACGGAAGGCAATACAAAGACATTGGCGGCTGAATAGACTAGAGCTAGGGATAGATCGTCACTCAATGTCCCCAGGTAATGAGTATTAAAACCAAATTCAGGTGGATTCTCCGGTCGCTCGGCACCAAAAATGACTAACTCTAGTCTATTGTACCACCCAGATTTACTTAAATCTTGCAGCGCTGGTTGTAATAGGTGGAATCCCTTGCGTTTATCGCTTGTTGCTTTTAGGGAACCGAACAGAATAAGTTGCTTATCTTGAGGTAAATTGAGAACTTCTCTCGCTATCTGTTGATTTATCGGTCTATACTTGTTAGAATTGATACCATTGGGAATTACCTCTATTGGCAAATCCTGAAAAAGAGAGCTTTCCCTGGCACAGTTAGCTAACCATGAACTAAGGGCAACAACAGTTAGATTCAGATTTTTCCAAGCTTTGGTTTTGCGTTGCCATACCCAGCGGGATATATCCCAGTCTTTAGTGCTGCCCAATTGCGGACAAGCACCACAGGATATTGTGTAGCGATCGCAGTCTTTGTTATAATGACATCCCCCGGTAAATGCCCACATATCATGGAGACTCCAAACTAGAGGTTGTTTGAACTTAGCTAGTGTCTCGATTTGGGTATAGCCTTGATTAATCCAATGTAGATTAATTATATCGGGATTTAGTCGATTAATTTGAGGGACAATTCGATCGGGCAACCACTGAATAGAAAAAGTTGTCTCATCCCGTTGAGGGTAAATTTTTAATGGCAAAGTCTCTATAGTAAGTTTGCCTCTGGCAATACCTTGTTCTAGCCTTGTTTTGGGAGCGAATACAGTGCCGTCATTACTCAATTTCTCTTGAACTAGCATTTTGGAATTGATGCCAATGCTTTTTAATCCTTGATGTAATCGATAGGCAGCACGGGCAGCACCTCCTTCAATGTCAGAATTACTAATAATTGCGATTTTCATATATTATATAATTACTCTAATCATTTTGTTTCTCCCCAAGTTAATTTATTAGTGCTTCACTTCTAAGCAATTACTCAGTTTTTCAGCTAATACTTGTATATGAGGTTCTCGGAAAATAGATTCGTGATCGCCTGGAACATCATGAATCTCCAATCCACCACCTGCCAATCTTCCCCATCCCAATTGAGGATCTTGGTCATACCATTCGCTATATAGTTGAGGATTATTAATGGAGCGAATTAGAGTAATTTTGCCTGGGTATATCTGTGGAGTGTAATCTCTGACAGCTTTTAAGTTAGCATTCCAGATCGCCTCCCAGATCAATAAGCTTTGCAAAGAATAGGGTAGGGGAATCCCAGCGATTTGGTGAAATTTGATAGCCATTTTATCCTTGGAAATCCACTGAAACTTCGTTTTTATCTTATCTAAAATGTAGTTGGGACCGATTTTAATAAGGTTCCGGAAGTGACGATATATCCGATAAGGTAATGGCTGTAGCTGACGATTTTGCATTCCCCTACAGTAGGTATCAAATAAGACTAATAGAGATACTGTCTCACCTTCTGTGTGAAGCTGTTGAGCCATCTCAAAGGCAACCATACCTCCAAAACTGGAACCTCCTATGAAATAAGGTCCTTCTGGTTGAATTATTCGGATTTCTTTGATGTAGTGGCTTGCCATATCCTCAATCTCTGTACGAGGAGGTTCTTTGCCATCTTGTCCTCTAGCTCTTAGTGCATAAAACGGACGATCCTGCCCTAAATAACGCGCTAAATCGTAGTAATATAAAACCTCTCCATGGCCGCCATGGACACAAAATAATGGCGGTTTAGAGCCACTAGGTTGAATTTCCACCAGTGAAGACCAAAGTGGTGACCAATCCTCTTTTTGCCGGATAATATTGCTTAGAGTTTCAACATTTCCTGCCTGAAATAGAGTGGATAGGGGCAGATTTTTGCCACAATTTTTCTCTATTTCCATGAATATACTTAAGGCAAGGAGAGAGTGTCCTCCTAACTCAAAGAAGTTATCCTTGACACCAATAGGCTGTATGCCCAAAACTCTTTCCCAAATTTTTGTCAGTTGCTCTTCTAACTCATCCCGTGGCGGCACAAAGGTTTCAGCCGACTCTTGCCGAGTTTGGTTAGGTGCTGGCAAGGCATGACGGTCTAATTTACCATTGGGAGTTAGAGGCAGGACATCTAGTAAAACGAAGGAGGATGGCACCATATAGTCTGGTAGTTTCTGGCTGAGGAAGCTACGGAGTTTGTTTGTCGATATAACTGGGTTCTTTTGTTTAGCAACCACGTAGGCGACGAGGCGTTTCTCTCCAGAAACATCCTCCCTAGCCGTAACGACAGATTCGCGAACTTCTGAGTATTCTTCTAATACAGCTTCGATTTCCCCTAGTTCAATTCGCATCTCCCGAATTTTTACCTGAAAGTCAACCCGACCTAAAATTTCTAGGCTACCATCTGGTAAGTATCGAGCTACATCCCCAGTTTTGTAGAGTAGGCTAGCTGAATTTTGGGGATTATTTTCTCTCTCAATCTCAATAAAGGGATTTGAGATAAACTGGTTAGCATTTAGCTGCGGGCGATTGAGATAGCCGCGAGCTAGATTAGCACCAGCAACGTGTAATTCCCCAGCTTCTCCAACTAACATTGGCTGGAGATTCTCATCAAGTATATGGACTTGGTTGTGAGGATAGGGATACCCCACTGGCACATATCCTTTTTCCTGGTCAAAGTTATCTGGGATGGGATAAGCACAGACTCCAATAGTTTCTGTTTGTCCGTAAACGTTGAAAAAGCGTGGTTTATTTGTTAAAGTGCTGCGTATTTTTTTTAGTAGTTGACATGGCAATAATCCACCAGAAAACACACACATTCGCAATTGAGATTTCAGTAGTGCTTCTTTGGATTTATTATCCAGATTTTCTATTGCTTGAAGTCCATAACGCCAAACTGATGCTACGGTGTCAAAGACAGTTACACTTTGTTTTTTAATTAGCTGGAAAAGGCTGAGGGGGTTTTGTGTTTGTTCGCGGGTAGCAATGATAACTTTTGCACCCTGAGAAAGAGGAACTATTAGCTGTCTGATGGAAGAAGAAAATGAAAATGAGGCCGTGTGTAGATATACATCATTAGCACTAACCTCCATCAGGTTTTGGATTGCCTGAATATAATGCCAGACACTACCATGAGTCATTTGCACGCCTTTGGGCTGTCCGGTAGATCCAGAAGTATACATCACGTAAGCGAGATTTTGGGAATTTACATCGCTAACTGGATTTTCTTCACTCTCTGTGGAAATCTTCTCCCAATCTCTGTCTAGGTAGACGACTGAAGCATGATGCTGGGGAAGTGCTTCTGCCAAAGATTTCTGAGTCAACAAGATTGGCACTTGGGTTTCTTTTAGCATGAAACTCAAGCGCTCTTTTGGATAGGATGGATCTAAGGGAATGTAGGCTCCACCCGCTTTGATAATACCCAGAATTGCGATCGCAATCTCCAGTGAGCGAGGTAGAGAAATACCGACTAATACTTCAGAGCCTACACCTAGCGATCTTAGGTAGTGTGCTAGTTTATTGGCACGGCGATTTAATTCTCGATAAGTTAACTGTTGGTTTTCAAACACCACTGCTACCGCGTCAGGGGTAGTGGCACACCGATCTTCATACAAGCTATGAAATAGCATGGATTCTTGTTTAGGTGAAAGTGGGTATATGTTTCCCATCATCTTAGCTTCTGGTATTAATTATCTGGTGGCGATTATTTATATGAATCTTCAACTTTTTTCGAGCATTTATTCTCCAAATTACGATCTAACTATATAGGTTCTTATTATGTTTTTAATTCGTGCTTTCAATTCCTTTAACCACCGATGTGAATAGATAGTTTTTTGAGTAAAAATATCTGCGTTCATATTCCGCATCACAAATGGGGGATGTTTTAATGGGAATTCAATAGCTTCTGTCGGTGCATTATTGAATTTACTTTTATTTTTTTTGTAGTGAGTTGAATCAGCTCCAAAACCAATATTGGACACTAAGTTCACATTGGGGATAATAGTTAATCCCCTCTGAATCCAGCAAGCGAATGTCCATCTGTAAGACCAACTATCTCTCTGATGTTCGTATGTAGCTTGAAAATTTTTCTCCCAATATTTTACACCATTAATGTATCCGAGCATTTCATAGAGAAGTCTTTTTTCTCTAACTTCTGGCCAAAGCTTCATATCAAAATCAAAGTGCTGCCAAGCTCGTTTCCAAGTTGCCCACCCCCAACAGTGGTTATAGCGAGAAAAGTAGTAACTATATTCAGTTCGCTTACTTCCAAGCTGGACGTTTTGAGCTGAAATTGAAAAAATGCGATGATCGTCTTTATATCGTTCAAGCAACTCCTCACAGAATTGGAAGAATGTGGGATTAGGTACACAGTCATCTTCTAAAATAATGGCATCCTCAACATTATCAAAAACCCAATCTAGACCACTAGATACACGTTTGGCACAACCTAAGTTAATTTCAGAATAATTCGTCAAAACCTCACAATCCCAATCAACCCGATCGATAATCGCACGAGCAGCAGCACATTTTTCAGCTTCCCCCAGTTTATCCGCACGAGGTCCATCGGCAATTACTAGTAGTTTGGGTGGTTTCGCCTGACGAATTACCTCAAATACTTTCTCAGTAGTATCTGGGCGTTTGAAGATAATAAATGCTACAGGGGTTTTCATAGAAACTCTATTATCATTAGTAATACATCAAAATCTAGTAATTCAGAAGCTTGCTTGAAAGGATAATTTTAATAAACTACTCTGAACCTTTGTCGATTTAACTCTCCCCTTTAATTACTGCTTTTAACCACACCACTCAATGAATCTTTCCTGTCATAAGTTTCGGTTATAACGCGCATAAACAATTCTTTTCCATAGTTTCGTCTTTCCTCACGATATAAAGTTATCTTTTCCTTTATCAAAGGATTGTTAGCAAAAATCTCACGCAGAACTTCAACTCTACAAGGTTCTTTCCCTATATCTATGAGCAACTGCATCAGTCCCGCATCCGCAAATATACCACTAATTTTATCGTGATGAGCTGCATCTACAACCGCAATTGGTAAAGAGCCGCAAGCTATTGCAAATAAAAGCACATGCAAACGATTGCTGAAAACTAGTGATGCGCGAGAATACAAATTATACATACTCTGACTATTAACCTTCTCTTCAATAAAAACGACATCACAATATTTTTTATATCTATCACTAATCCACTTGCAAAATTCATAGTCATGTTCCACCTGATAGGAAATAACTAACTTTTTAGACCACTCTCCACACACCAACTTGACGATTTCATCCAATACTGTGCATAAATTGTTCTTGTACTCAACTGATTCAGCCAAAGCGTGAGAAGCTTTTCTAAAGCTAAATATTACATAATCATCATCTGAACCCACTGGCACATTACTTAAGTTCGGTGTTTCCATGAGCCAAGCTAGATCCGGAAAATGGGTAACTCTGTTTATCCCTATCATTCGGGCGTAATTTTCAGAAATACTGTCCCTAACTGAATAAAAATACATAAAATTAGACTTCCATTTCTCCACTGTCTGCCTCATTTCTAAAAATGGTCCTATCGACGCTCCAAACCAGCATATACGAATTCCAATAGTTCTAAATATAAAGAAAAATGATAACGACTTTAACGAATTGATTGAGTTTTTAATTCTGCCATAATGATGTCCAGGCATTGCAATCAAATAAACTTTAAAATTGAATTTTACTAACGCTATCAAACCAAAAAATAATATCAGTAGATATAAACCAAATGGATACTTGATCTTACTTAATCTTTCATCTACTTTTAGATCCAATTCTTCAATAACCCAGTCTGGAATTCCTCTGTCATCCACCATCAAGATACCATAATTTCTTAAATTACTGAAAAGTATCTTGTTTATTATAATATCACCCAGATTTTCGTATTGAATTCTTGCACTGCAAAAAAATAAGTTGCCGGAAAGATCGATCATAATTGTTGATTATCTATTTATTACTCAACTAATCTCTACATTCTTGTCCCTAATCTTTCTCACTTCTCCAACACCACCTCCCCATAACTCCCCACCTTCACCACTCTCCCCCTCTCCATCACATAAACCCGATCGCAATTCTCCACAGTAGTCAACCGATGAGCAATAATAATCAAAGTTTTCGTCCCCGCTAAAGAAGCAATCGCCTCACTCACCAACCTCTCCGTCTCATTATCCAACGCCGCTGTCGCCTCATCTAAAACTAAAATCTCCCTCTCATGATACAGCGCCCGCGCAATCCCAATCCGCTGCCTTTGTCCCCCCGATAATCTTACCCCCCTTTCTCCCACTTCGGTCTTAATTCCCTTGGGCAATTCCGCCACTAATTCCCCAAGCTGTGCTGCTTTAATTGCTTTATCCAACCTTTCATAATTTATCCGCTCGTCAGGAACCCCAAAAGCAATATTCCTCTCAATTGTATCATCTGTCAAGAAGATCGACTGCGGAATATAACCAATCAAATTCTGCCAAGAGCGGAGCTGATTATATATAGATATATCATCAACCCGAATATCTCCACTCTCCGGTGTCAACAAACCCAAAACCACATCAACTAAAGTCGTCTTCCCCGCCCCAGACTTACCAATAAAAGCAATAGATTCCCCCTTCCTAATCTCCAAAGATACATCCTCAAGAGCCGCTTCTGAATTTCCTGGATAACGGTAAGTAATATGACTCAACTCCACCCTGTCCCTGAAACTCATCGCCTCACTTTCAATCCTACCATAACTCTCCTCTAAACTACTTATTTTTTCCTTCTCAATCTCCTTCAAATCCAGATATAACATATCCAGAGTATAACTTCCGTTCCTCATTTTACCAATTCCCTGAATCAATTGACTTGATGCGGGAATTAAGCGCATCGACGCAATGGTAAACACCCCCATTACAGCAGTCAATTCTTGCAGGTTTTGTTTCAATATCAACTGAGACAGAGATATAAAAAGTACTACAAAGCCAATTAAACTAGTCTCAATCAAAAGACGCGGTAGCAATTGAGAACTTTGAAACAAAGTCGCCGCCCTTTCATATTTCTCAGTATGCCTATCCATCTCCTCTTCAAAATATGACTCGCACCCAATCACTCGCGTCTCCTTCAATCCCCCCAACCCGTGATTAATTGCCCTAATCATCTCCTTCTGACTTTCCGAAGCAATCTTTCCCCATCTTTTGAATTTATACCCCAATCGATAGAAAAGGATAAAAGTTGGGAGAAGAATTCCTAAAATCATCACCATTAAAAGTGGACTAGTCTGAATCAGAAGTAACAATAGTACCGATATAACCACTAAATTAGCTGCACCCTCAAGGAGAGGCAGCATACAGTTCATTGTAAAGCTATTAGTTTCTAAAATAATATTTTTAATTAAACCAGCCGTATTTCTACTCAAATGAAACGTATATGGCACAACCAAATAGGAATGGAGTAACCTAGACATTTGCACCCGTTTCTGGTCAAAAGTAAACTTATAGATATAAGTCCTCGCCAAAAAGTATGATATAGACTTAAAGCAAAAAATAAATATAATAACCAAACCTAACACAGGGATAAAGTGGTAACTAGATTCCAGCCCCAATTGCCGATAAGCCCAATCCAAGACACCAATTTTATGGATAGATTCTGGCTTAGAAGCTATTGTAATAAAAGGACCAATTAAACCAATCCCCAAAGCTTCTAATACGGAAGTGCCTACAAACATCAAGAGAATTAAAATTAATTTGCTTCTTTTCCCGGAAAGGACATATAGGACTTTGGAGAGATATTTAAGCATATAACTTTCTTTAAAATCGGTTGTAGGGGCGAAGCATTCGGGCGACAATTTAGATTTTCCACCCGAATTTAACAATCCGAATGCTTCGCCCTGTCTTGACGATAGGATAACCATTGGCTAACCCCCTGTCTTGACGAATAACCCTTGGCTAACGCTTTTAACGATAACGACATAAATGGGCTTAATCGTAATCCTTTCGTGATGGCTGGGTGAAGCATTTAGATATGGATATTATTAGTTTCTC
>DOIX01000333.1:40559-40687 GCA_003511885.1 Cyanobacteria bacterium UBA11153 | reverse complement strand
TTATATCTAAATTTTTCATTTCCTGTTCATGTTCATTTCACTTGAAGATAACGATATAAATGGGCTTCATCGTAATCCTCTTGTGAGGGCTGGGTGAAGCATTTGGATATGGATATTATTAGTTTCTC
>DOIX01000333.1:8375-40270 GCA_003511885.1 Cyanobacteria bacterium UBA11153 | reverse complement strand
TTATATCTAAATTTTTCATTTCCCGTTCATGTTCATTTTCTTTTTCACTTTCTTTTTCCCTACTGTAGGGGCGAAGCATTCGGGCGACAATTTATATTTTCCACCCGAATTTAACAATCCGAATGCTTCGCCCTGTCTTCACGATATGATATGGCTTGATTAACCCCATGTCTTCACGATATGACTTGACTAACCCCCTGCCTTCAGGATATGATATGGCTTGATTAATCATATCGCCCATATCATTCACCCTTACCTTGTCTATATGTGTATCCATTTAATTAATTTTGACTATTACCTCCTAATGAAACTGACACTCCATTTACGTCCACTTTCTTCGTATAATAATTTTCCTTAGAGTAATAGAAGTAACTATCCGGCTCATTCTTAATCGTTACGCCATTCGCCACAATCCCCAACACCGTTTGCCCGGATCTTGCGATAAACTCTTTAGCAGCTTTAGCACTTCCGGCATCAACTACTCCAGGGCGCACTACCAGCAAAATCCCATCCGCCATTTTCCCTAAAATTGGCGCATCAGCAATCCCTGCCATGGGTGGTGTATCAACAATCACTGCATCATAACCCTTAGCAAAAGTTTCCATTAAATTTGCCATCCGCTTCGAGTCGAGAATTGCTACCGGATTAGGCGGAATTACTCCAGAAGTCAGTACTTCCAATCCCGGCATCACTTCCTGGACAGCTGTACTAAAATCTGCCTCCCCCACCAGCAAATTACTTAACCCCACTGCATTAGTCAAATTCCAGAGATGATGCTGAGAAGGATGGCGCATATCCGCATCCACCAATAACACTCTACGTCCAACTTGCGCGATCGCAGCCGCTAAATTTGCCGATACTTCCGATTTCCCTTCCTGGGGCACGGAACTTGTCACTACAATTGCTTTAATCTGTTTATCAGAACTTAAAAACTTCAGATTTGCCCGCAACATCTGATAAGCTTGAGCAATGGGAGAACCGGGTGTATCTCTCGCCACCAATCTCACATCCTTAGCTTCAGACTTCTTAAAGGAGAATCCGCGATTTCCCAACTTCCCAAAAGCTGGCACTACTCCCAAGAGAGTATAACCAAAAAGTTCTTTTGCCTCCTTGACATTTTTCACCGAATGGTCTATCAAATCCACCAAAAATGCCACGGCAATCCCCAATAATCCCCCAACGACAACTCCTCCAGCCGCGATGAGTTTCTTCTTAGAAGAAGTTGGTTTTTCCGGCACTGCCGCTGCCTCAACTATCCGGGCATTCCCCACATTCTGGTTTTCGATTAACCGCGTTTCATCTAATTTTTGCAAAAGTTGCGAGTAGGTTAATTGGGTTGCCTCTACCCGCCGTTCCAATTCCTTTTCCTTTTCCTGCAATCGCGGTAAACTATTAGAGCGCTCTTTGTAAGCTATTCTTGCCGTCGTCAACACAGCCAATTGCCGCGATAAACCGGACTGTTCTACTTCTGCTGCTACTAATTTCGCCGCTAAATCTTGTTTTGTCTGTCCTATCTGTAAATTTGTGGTAGCAACTTCTGCCTCACTCCCCAAGTTTTCGCCAATTCTTTGGTTTACAAGGGTTTGCAGTTTCGTCTCTTGCTCCTTTAGTTTTTGAACTATCGGCGCTTCCTCTAAAAACCTACCTCTTTCCACAGCCAACTGACTTTGTACCTTTTGCAATTCCGCCAGTGCCTGATTTACTCCCGCAGATTGGTTGAGGGAATTCACTGCCACAGCCGTTTTAGAATTTAAGCCCACTTGGCTGCGGAGGGTTTCTGTCTGCGCTGTCGCTTCTGCTAATTTAGCTTGAGTTTGAGCAATTTGAGTATCTAAATCAGCTACCGTCTCTACCGATGACTTCGCCTCATTTACCAAATCGACTATTTTATTTTGTTCTTTAAAGTTTCTTAATTCCGCATCAGCGATACTAACATTCTGTTTTAGTCTGGGCAATTGTTCCGTAATAAATTCCCGTGCCGCTGCTGCTTTCGCCCGATTTGCCTGAATATCATCAGCGATGTACACTTCCATCACCTTATTTACCACCGCCGCCGCCACATCTGGTTTTTTGGACTGATAGGTAAGCGTCATCACATCCGTTCCCGCCACTGGTTTTACCTGAAGCCCTTGTAACACTACCTCTGGCTTAATCGGATTCCCCGTCTCATCCCGTAAATTTAGCTCTGCCACAGTCTTTTCGGCAATGGGGCGAGATTTAACAATTGCAGCGGCAGTGGCGATGGGATCGCTTTTCTGTGCTAATTTATCAAACTGAGATAGTGCTTCATCCAATCCAGTTAGCGAAGCGGAACGATCTTTCTGGATTAAGATAGTCCCTTGGGCCTGATAACTGGGAACCTGCCTAATCACTGCTAAACCTGCCACTGCCACAATCCCGCCAAACACGCCTACTGCGGGCAACCAGCGGCGCTTCAGTACAAGCCAGTATTTCTGAAAATCTATCTCTTCTATATATTCGGTAGATTCCATAAAGGTAGACCCACAAGGTTAAGGATAGATGGAAATTGATGAGGAGAATGATTGAATAATCATACCACAACTGACAGTTAATGAATGGGGTGGAGCAAAATAATTAACATATAGAGAGAGACTAGGGGCTGGGGACTAGGGGCTAGGGAATGGGGAAGAAAGCTGTCCTTTTTGTTTTTGGGTAGGAGCGCGAGGTAGGAGAGACTCCTGTTTTAGGATGAGAGGTGATGGGGATATCTTCAAGCTTATCTCTCCATCAAAATCAGCCGGAGCGAATCTAACTTAACATACCATGGTAAGGGGCGATTTTTTAGTTCCGCCCATTTTTCTTTAAATATTTCTGCTTGTAAGTGATAGTCTTGACTATTAGTAGGAGGAGAATTAAGTTTCAGGTAAAGGCTGATGCGATGTTGCGTTTCGCTGGTTGTGACTAGCCAGGAGGTAAAGGTATTTTCCTCATCTGATTCTGGAGGAAAAGTCAGGTGATGAGCGCGAATTCCGACATAAGTTAATTCTGGAGGTATTGCTTGCATAACTGTCAACCTACATCCCCAATCTAAGGCGGTAATGGATTGGCTATCAATTATTTGGGCGCGGGAAAAGTTTTTACACTCTGTTACTTTGGCTACGGTAAAATTAGGAGGATGTTCAAAAATTTCTTCTTTACGTCCGGATGCGATAACTTTTCCATGGGAAAGGATGAGAAGATTGTCGCAAACTCGATAAGCTTCCTCTAGTTTGTGGGTGACAAATAAGGTAATTCCGCCATAATTGGAGAAGACTTCAGCCAGGAGTTTTTCAATTTGACTGCGGAGATAGTTATCCAAGGCAGAGAGAGGTTCATCTAAAAGTATAGCTTCTGGTGCGATCGCTAAAGCTCTGGCTAAGGCAACTCTTTGTTGTTGTCCACCGGATAGTTGATGAGGATAGCGCTTTTCTAGCCCTTGTAACTGCATTAATTCTATATATCTCCATACTCGATTCTGTCGTTCAGAAATAGATAATTCGTGCAAGCCAAAACCAATATTTTGAGCAACTTTCATGTGAGGAAATAGGGCATAGTCTTGAAAAACAAAACCAATTCTACGTTGATGTGGTGGAAGATTAATTTTTTGTTCTGAATCAAATAAAACTCGCCCATTTAAAACAATTTTACCTCGACTTGGTGTTTCTAAGCCCGCGATACATCGGAGAGTCATGCTTTTGCCAGATCCTGATGAGCCTAATAGTCCTAAAGGCTGAGTATTTGTAGTAAAATTAGAGTTGAGAGTAAAGCTGGAAAAATGTTTCTCAATATTGACAATTAGTTCTTTATTATTGGCTTTTTTTTTCTCCAGGTACAGCTCCGCCCTCGCTAACCTTAAAAAGGGGTAGATTTGGATTAATATTTGGGGTAGAGCGAGAAACCAACGACTAATAATTGTGGAGAAGCGATTAATAAGAAGGGAACAATAATTAATGAAGCTAGTTTGATAGAAATTTGGGGAATTAGACAAATAGTTAATACTTGCGATCGCAGAAAGGGTGATAGCGATGACAATAATTACCCAAATTAATGCCTCCTCCATGTTACCAGATTCCGAGGCGAAGAAAATTGCGATGGGAATTGTTTCGGTTTTCCCCGGAATACTACCCGCCAACATTAAGGTAGCCCCAAACTCACCTAATGCTCTAGCAAATGATAAAATAGTCCCGGCAATAATACCAGGCGAAGCTAAAGGTAAAATTACCTGCCAAAATACTCTTCTTTCTGATGCTCCCAGGGTTTTAGCACAAGCAATTAAATCTTGATTAACTTGTTCAAATGCTCCTAATACTGTTTTATACATTAAGGGAAAAGCTACGACTGTTGCTGCAATTACTGCGGCATACCATGAAAAAATAATCGTAATTCCGAATTGTTTTAAAAATTGTCCGACTGGACTATTTCTACCGAGTAGTAATAGAAGTAAAAATCCGACTACAGTTGGTGGAAGTACCAGCGGAAGTGCGAACACTCCATCAAGTATTCCTCTCGCTTTACCGCGATAACTAAACATCCATCTGGCGACTGTAACTCCTGAAATCAAAGCAAAAAAGGTGGCAACTGATGCTGTTTTGAGAGAAATATATAAGGGTGATAAATCTAAATTCATTTTGTTTTCCTTTAGTACTACTAATACTAATTCAAGTTACTAGCGATCGGGATAAGGATTTGCTCTCCCCCTAAATTCACCTCAATAAGGCAAAGTTTAAATTCGGTTCCTCGAATATTTGTAACTAGCAACTTAGATTAGTAATATTTTTTCCAATAATTCACCCTCTCCCAAACAAATTCAGAAGAGGCAGAATGCCTCTTCTACAATAAACCCTAATTTGGGATAAAGCCGTACTTCTCAAAAACTTGTTTGGCAGTATCGCTAGATAGAAATTGGACAAACTTTTTGGCTACATCAGGGTTTTTGCTATCTTTCAAGACGGCTACAGGATAAACAATTGGAGCATGATAAGCTGGTAAAGCTGTAGCAACTACTTCAATCTTGTCTGATAGTTTTGCATCCGTTTTATAGACTATTCCTGCATCAACATTACCCGTTTCTACATAATATAATACTTGGCGCACATCTTTAGCAAAGATAAGCTTGGGTTTAATTTTATCTGACAATTTGAGAGAAGTAAAAACTTCTTTGCTATACTGTCCCACAGGTACGCTCTCAGGATCTCCTATCGCAATTTTTTTGACGATATCACTGCTTAAATCTTTGAAATTGCCAATGCCTTTAGCATCTTTGGGTACAATTAATACCACCTCATTTTTGATTATATCCTGTCGCGTATCGGTTAGCAAAAGATCTTTGTTTGCCAAAGTATTCATCTGTTTAGATGCTGCTGACATAAAAATATCAACAGGCGCTCCTTGCTCGATTTGCTGTTGTAAAGATCCGGAGGAAGCAAAGTTATAAATAATCGTAACATTCGGATTTTCTTTCCGATATAACTGTTGAATTTCTTCCATCACATTCTGTAGACTTGCCGCAGCCGATACAGTTATCGTTACCGTTTGTGGTGATTGACTTTTATTGGTATTAGTGCTGCAAGCTGCCAAAAAAGCTAGTAGAGATAATCCGATAAATCTTCGTCTCTCCATTTGATACCTCTCTGTCAATTAATAAATTGTTAATGACTAATTGCTAATCGCTAATGGCTAATCGGTATACCTTTACTCTCTTGAATTAGTCATAAATTATACCAAATCTAGTTTGACAACCCTCTTGTAGCTGAAGCAGCTAAAAGTTAATACTATAAAACTTTCCACAGAATGGATGGTGTGGGCTTCAGTTGATAAAGGGGGTAGGTAATTTGGATGTTATATTATATCAATTACGTCGATTTAGTTATTGTAACAATAACATCAAATTGAGATTAATCCAATAGAAAGGATCTGATTGACTTTTCTAATCTCTATTCTTCCTTATTTCCAGATTTTTTAATCCTTTGGAGACGTGCATTTTTTAAAATTTTAACTCTATAAGGATCTGCATCTTTGCGCCATCTGAGGCTATAACCTTGAATTTCTGATAAATTTTCTGCCAGACATTGTTCCCAGCCTTTAAGAGTTCCAATAGTTTTGGTATTATCTAATAATCCCCTTTCTTCTTCTTGGCGAGTAAGTTTGGCAAATTTTTCATAAAGGGGATAGTCTGGGGTGACGAATGTTTCTTTACGATGGAGAATTGGGGGGTTTTCTGAACTCTCGTATTCCCGGTATACCACATGCAAATTTTGGAGATCGATTTGCATAGCAGTGTGCAAAGTGGGATGAGGATTAGGATCGAATTCTGGATAAAATAAATAAGAAATTTTGGCTTTATTAGTGTGAAATTTAATTAAAGTTGTGCCATGTAATCTCCCAATAGTACGACTGGCACATCCTTCATAGAGTCGCAGTAAAGGATTGAGTCTTTCCAGTGCAGAAACATGGACATAAAGAGCGTTGGGGAGATGTTTGCCAATTGTACTTTGTTGGCAACACTTGGCAATTAATTGTAAGTTTCCCACACTCGCGAGCATTAAATCAGCAGCAGTACAAGCATCTCGATAAGTACCAAAAAGTCCCTTAATATCATTTTGCACCACCTCCGAGAAATGGCTAAATTTAGGACGCTTGCCGAATTGGCTCAGAGCGATGTAAACTAGGAGATCTTCGCGGCGTTTATCTGCGATCGCATCCCATTCTTCTTGCTGGGTTACTTGTAAAATCATCTGAAATGCACGGCGTAAGTGACCGAATTCTGCTAGTATTTCGGGAATATTGGTTAATTCAGTAGTGCTGGGCATCCGTCCCCTTTCGGCGACAAACGCCATTAAGGGAGCGAGGATTTCTTGATAGTCTTCAAACCGTTTTGAATTAAGGACGATTCTGGGGGGACTCAGGCGGGAGCGGAAGCGAGAAGCTCGAAAACTTTGTGCTTTTGCTTCATCGCGAAAGACAAAAAAGATCCCTAAATCAAGGGGAATTGCATCTACTTCTAAAACTTGGTCAATATAGATTTTTAACTCTTCTTGTTGGTAATACTTTTGAAAGGTATTGCGACGAGTAATAATGCCATCTCCATAAGCAATTTGACCAGAATTGCGATCGTCGATTAAAACTTGGGCTGATACAATTAATACTTGAGTTGTTAATTCCCAAGCGTTAATCATTGCTTGACGACGTTCGTTTGGGTTTTCAATGACATTAATGATATAACCTAAATTAACAATATCGGATCTTGTTAGGGGACAATCTGGTTGATAGTATGGATCCCAACTACCACAAATATAACCTTTTTTCCCAAGTCGCCGCACATCCCCACCATGACCGCAGCCATAATCGAAAAAAGTGGTATCTTGAGTGAGAATTCCGCTTTCTATCGCCAATCGCACGGGTTTGGATAGCTCAGTGCGCACCATCGCTGCTTTATGGCGTTCAATTTCAAATGTCTCTGGTACAGGTGCAACCATAGTTGTTGGTTGTTGGTTATTGCTTGTTGGTTATTGGTTGTTGGTTGTTGGTTTTTCCCCTTTCCCCATCTCCGTTGTTAGATTCCCTATTCCACATTCCCTATTTTTCAGGATTTTCATTAATATATCTGGTAAAACAATTGACTGCTACATTAGCTTTGCAGGAATTTACATCCATCGGGGTATTGTGTAAAGAATTTATGAGTTAAGTAAAAATTTATGTACTTTCAAGAGGGGGAGGATATCAAAATGTTGACAAACAGGATAAACCGACTCAATCAGTCAGGGCTAATTATCTCCACTATGCTCTCACTTCTGGCTACTTTATCGGCTATGCCAATTCAAGGGGCGAAACCTGAAGATATTACACAGTTACAGGAAACGAGGGAATGCGAAACCTGTGATTTAAGCGATGCAAATCTCAGCAATGCCAACTTAGCCCAAGTTATCCTTTCTAAAGCTGACTTGCAGGGAGCTAACCTGACACAAGCTAATCTCCGCAACGCCAACCTCATCAGTGCCAATTTAATTGAGACTAACTTGACTCAAGCAAACCTCAGAGAAGCTAACCTGACTCAAGCATTTCTCAGTGGGGCTAATCTTAGTAGTGCTGACTTAAGAAATGCCACTTTAAAAGGAGCTAATCTCGCTGAAGCTATCCTCCAAGGTGCAAATATGACTCAAAGTATCTTGAGTTTAGCGGACTTTAGCGATGCCAACTTATCTCAATCTATCCTAACTTTGGCAGAATTAAAAGGAACTGACTTGAGACGTGCTAACTTAATGGGAACCCGCCTCAGTGGTGCCAATTTGAAGACAGCTAATCTAACTGCTGCCCAAATGACTAACGCGAAACTTAATGGTGCTAATCTCAATGGTGCTTACTTAAGAGGAGCGAATTTAAGTAATGCTTTTTTACAGAATGCCGACTTAAGTGAAGCTAATTTGCGAGATACTAACTTGAGTGGTGCTGATTTGAAAAATGCGAAGCTCACTGGTGCGTTTTTTTGTAATACTACTATGCCAGATCGAAGTGTATCTAATCGAGATTGTCAGTAGTTATAAGAGTTGACAGTTATATCCTTCCTGTTTGTAGTAGGCACTTTAGTGCTTCAATAGCCGATAGTTTTAGGCACTTTAGTGCTTACGAAAAACCTGTTTATCCAAGTGTGATGCTACCAGATAGGTATTATTTTGGGTAACTCAAACTGTTTAAGATGAGCGTCGAAATTCTCATTAATAGGACTTCCGGAGTCGCGCTACCAATCATGGATGGTGCGTTAGCTGGAGCATAACGCACCCTACAGATAGATGGTTTGCGTAAGTCTTGATTAAATCAATTTAACTTTCAAATTCGTTAACCTTGAAGTGTTCGATAATGGACCACCATCCAGGAAATAAAACGCCACACCATACACTACCAAAACAGCAAGCACTGCACCAGCGTCCTGCTGTTTCCTGACAAGCTTGTTCCCCTCCTCCTTTTAAATTTGCGGGGGCAGCAATTCTAGGTGAAGGTAAGTGCCCGACTGGTGCAGAGAGATCGAAAATAAGTTCATGAGAGCGTAACCACTTTCCCCTTCTGCGCCATCCTAGAGAGGAAGCCAACCTATCTCGCAAGTGTAATTCCTCCATATTACCAGAATTAGATAATGGATTGATAGAGATATTTATCTGTCTATCCTGTTGGTAAGATTGAAAAGTTTTAATCTGGGCAAGACTCTCTAAAATTCGCTTCTGCACGCTAAATCCGAAGCGATTTCCAGAGTAAGTCACCCATAACCGATCTATGATATACAACTCTTGATATGGAAATTGTGCTCCAGATTGTCTGTCCAGAAAACCCAGTTGCTCTTTGCCAGCAATCTCGAGCATAATTTCCTTTGTTTCCACATCTGCTTCTTCCCATTGTCTGTTTAATAGCAAAGCCCGCAACCGATTGTAGTCCACTCTAATCTTCGATCGCCCTTCTGATGGTAGCAAAGATAACTGTAATGGCAAATAACTCACTTTTGTACCCCTTAGACTGTAGTAAAATGTTTCTCTATCAAGAACATTTACATTTATGCGATGATTATAGCGAGAGCTAGCTTAACCTGACCTCATGAAAAAATTGATTTTGTCATCAAATCTTAATAATTTACCGCAAAATAATAACAAGGGGATTTCATTCCCTTGTTACTCATCATCAAAAATTAATAAAAAATTAAGAACTACGCTAACCAGATAAAGGAAGTCGTTCCCTACTATGAACTCTATCATGTGCTAAACTCAAAGCATTCCAAGTTTCCTCTCCGACAATGCCATCGACAACTAAACCATGAGACTCTTGAAAAGATTTGACAGCAGCCTCAGTGCGATCGCCAAAATCACCATCAATAGAAACCTGATAATCTCCTGTACGCTGTAGTACCCACTGTAAAGTAATTACAGCCCCATCTTTACTACCATATCGCAGTATAGGCATATTGACAGGCGCGCCTTTATCAAGAGCTTCCCAAGTAAGCGCTCCTACGATACCATCTTCTTTGAGAAACACCCGATGCTGAAATGCGATCGCTGCATCCCTTACAGACATGTCAAAATAGCCGCCAATTGGCCCTGTGTAGACACCGCGCCGCGTTAGTAGTTTTTGTAGCTCCAAAACATCTGTACCAACCGATCCCAGTTGCAGGATAGGTTTTTTCAGCCAAAATCTAGTATTTGTCCTATTCTTAGCTATTTCAGGATAGAGTAGAGCTGGCATAGTAACTCCTCGATCAGATTAAGGTTGGCGACAGCTTCGCGGGCGAAAATCGCGATCGCGCTTGGGGGGACTCTCTTCACTCAATCCTACCCCAAGATTCCCCTAGAGATAAAGAGCCAAATTGTGAAGAATTAGAAATATCCCACATCTCCTCCCCAACAACAACACCCCACCAACAATCCCACTCCAACCTTTGCGCATACCTTTGCGCCCTTTGCGTTTACAAAAAATCTCACCCACCCCACCAAAAATTTAACAGGGCAATTTATATCGAGGGGATCTTGGATTGGGAAGAAAGCTGTAAAATCAAAGGTTATCTCTAACATTATTGAGTTATATCCTACTTTTTCACAGCCAAAAGTTGACTCCAATCGCGAATAGCCGCTTCGGACCAAAGCCAATTTTTACTTAAAGCTTGTGGTTGGAAATTAACTGGATCGTCAGTCCTGACTTTTTGCCGCAATTTCAAGGATTCATTTAATAAATTTGCGCGTTTAGGTTCGGGTTGTTTTTGAGATGATTTCCAGAATCCCAGGGCTAATCCAGCATAAGCATTTAAGACATCTCGCTTGGCTCCAACTCCGGCAACATCAGCTTCAATTTGAGATTTTTCAATTAAGCTTAGGGCATCTAACCAAGCATTATTAGCGCGATCTAAATCTCCTTCTGCGTAATAAGCAAAACCCAAAGCATTTTGATATTCAGCGGATTTTGCTTCACCTTTGACTGCGATTTCCCAGTAACGTCGCGCATCATCTATGTTATAATCTTTGCTACCTTGTTGGATAAATTGCCATGCTAAACGTCCTCTCAGAAAACTAACATTTGGTTTATCTAATAGGGTTTTCGGTATGGCATCAAGAGCAGCTTTCGCTTGTGGTAAATTTCCTCGATTTAGTAATTCTTCAACTGCTTTTTGTCCTTCAGTAATATTGCCGCGACTAAGTTGTTCGATCGCAATATTTGTCACAGTGGAGGTGTCTGCTTCTGGCAGACTAACATTCGGGGAATTATGGGGGGATTCAATCCCAGGATTGGCGACATCTGGGGGATTGGAGGGAGACTGACTCCTGAAAATCAGACCAATACCCAAGATGGCAACAATTACACTACCTATGCCCAATCCCAGCCACAGTTTAGGAATATTCTGCCACCAATTCTTCTGTGCTGGCGGGGATGATACTAATAGTTTCCCTGGGGAAGTCTGAGGTGGGCTAGTTGAGGTTGATTTCTGCGGGGGGGAAGTTTGATTATTGCTGCGATGACTTGGCGCTTGGCTAACTCCCGATTCTAATCCCGTATTTCTATAATTTTCTCCTTCTAAAACGGGTAATGGAGAACTACTATTAGGTAATTCCTTATCTAATTCTCCCAGTAAATTTTTAATAAAATCTGCTGGATCCTCACTATCTAAATCTCCGAGACTTGAGTTATCTATTCCCGCATCTAAATCATCGTAGCTAGTAAAGATTGACATTGGATCGTTGCCCAACTCATCTTTGAGCCAGTTACTTTGCTGGAGTCTGGGTGGTGAAGATAATTCTTCTTTAATTTGGGGAGATCTCCAGGGAGAATTGAATTCTGGTAAAGGTTGTTCATCATCCCAATGATAACCAGCGACATCAATTAAATAGCCATCAAACTCGGGAGTTAGATATAAAACAGGTAATGCCCAATATAATTGATTAGATCCATAAGCGGAAATTAATCCCTGTCTAGCTCTACTCAAGCTTAAATCGATGGGATGGCCTTGATTAATATTGCGATACAAAAGACAGGTAAGAGTGAGGGCTACTTCATCAGGAATTCGCTCCGCCATTGCCAAAACTCCCGGAATTCCCCGCTTAACTAATGCTTCTGCCAAATTCCGATCTTTGCCACTGTCTGAGGAGTCTGATGTGGCTGTATAGGCACTGCGACACGAATTAAAAACAGCTAACTGCACCCCATTATTAACCAATAGTCCCGCTAAATCATCACCATTTAATGTTTCTGTCAAACCTGTTTTACTACTAACCAAATAGACATCACCGCCAGAATCACCTAAACTGCTATGTCCAGCATAATGAAATACTTGATATTGGCCTTGTTCCAACTCTTGAGTTAATTCTTCCCGTCCTAAATGTTCCCTAACAGTGAGTTGAATATCGCCACTTTTAAGTTCTTCTCGTAAATGAGATGCTTCTTTGAATAATTCCAAATTTTCTCGATCGCTAGGCCCAGCAATTACCATCAGAATTCTCAAAGGTTTATTGGGCGATGCGATTGTATTTGGTATGGTTCTCATCAACCCTGTGTTAATTTGATAGCGACAAAATGCCACATCAGTACCCGTTGCCAGGGGACGGGAATCTTCGTGGAGTACTTCCCAAGGCAAGCGAGGTAAGCGATTCCCCTTCAATCCTAGCCGCAATCGTAACATCTGGCGCTGATTTTGTGCGATCGCCTGTGCCACCAGCCAACTATCGCGCAAACCACCTTGAAACAAGGCATTGTACATTTCTTGACCGAGGGATACCAAATTAAGACAAGATTGATTTACCCGCTTTTGCGAATCGGGCAAAAAAAAGATATCCTCGATCCCATTACCATTTCCAGAGAACAAACCCAACAAAGGATCGTTCATCAGTTGTCGCGCCATTGACAACCAATCCTCTACAGGCCAAAATACTTGTTCTTCTGCCAATGGTACTCCCGGTGCAACTTTTTCTGTCCGTACCAAATATTGGTCATCTCCGAGGGGAGTTACGGAGATGTGGAATTCCTGTAATTCCTGTGCCACTGATTCTACCTGATTAATTTTACTCAATTGCGGTCTCAAGGGGTTTAGCTGCGTTTTCACAGTATTTAAGGGTTACTATGCCTCTTTATTATCCAGATGAACGATTTGAAAATCTGAAAGTTTCCAATCGGAGATTAGGGGTTAGGGCTGAGAGGGTAGGGGTTAAGGATGGAAGGTTATTTGGTAAAACTGATGCCTCGAAGGACGAGTTGGCAATTGGTTACTTATGATAGATTATGGTTGCAATTCCCCCCAAAATGGCAAGTCGATGAAGGTTATCGGTGACTTGTAACAGATTATGGTCGCAATTCCCCCCGAAGAGGGCGAGTCGATGAGGTTATCGGTGAAAAATACAGGTTATCTTCGCGACTCACTCCTACAGATACACTCTCCAGTCTATCTTTCCCCTATTTTTTCCCGATTTTTTCCGGATCGATCTAGAGAGCCTCGTAATACTGGGATGGTAGATGCACCCTGATTGACGTTCCCTGGCTCATCGGTTTGGGCTAGGGATTTTTTTGCTACTGGGTTAATCTAGGACGGATAGTAAACTACCTACACCAAGTCGGAGTACTGACTACGATACGATCTAGGCTTTCATTAGCCCTGCACAAAATCGAATAGACTGGGTTGGAAGTACTGGATTATCCTATTGCGGCAAAAGTAAATAATATAATTGTCCATTACTCACAGTTACCCCGGATCTAATTCCAGCTTCTTCTCCTGTTCCCACAAAATAATCTACCCTACCAGGACCTTTAATTGCGCCTCCGGTATCTTGATCTAAAACATAGCGACTGACGGTGCGATGTTCGATTTGTCCGCTACTATTAACAAAAGGAAAGGCAGCATGTATCAGAGCTAAAGCGCCTGGTGGCATGAGAGATTTGTCGGTGGCAATGGAACGTTCGGCGGTGACGGGGACATTTATACTACCCATAGCAGGATTGCCGTGACTTTCTTTAAAAAAGACGAAACTGCGATCGCGGGGAATATATACATTCAATTCTGCGGGATGTTTGTGGAAATAATCCAAAATAATGGGCATCGTCATTCCTTCTAAGGGTAATTTACCATCGTCTGCAAGGGCACGACCGATGCTGCTGTAGGAATAGGCGGTATTTCCATCGTAGTTGACTGAGGTTTGTTTGCCATCAGGGAGTACGAGTCGGGCTGAACCTTGGATGTGAATAGTATAAGCTTCGATGCGATCGCGCAACCAAAATAATTCTAATCCCCGTAACTTACCTTTTGACCCTTGTAACCCATCTTCTCCTTCTAATTCTGCTCTGGTTGGGTGGGGTTTAGGCCAAGAGGATAAATTGGGGGGACGGCGATAGAGGGGATAGCGATATTCTCCTGTTGGTATGGGAGAGGCAGGGTAAAGTGGTTCGTAATAAGCGGTGAATAAAACTGTTCCTTCTTTATCTTTTCCTACTGATTGATAAAATCTAAATTCTCGTTTGACGGCGGATTCTAATTCGGCTGGAGAACGAGAAGATAGCAGTAATTGGCGAAATCTGACTAAAGAGCGCCAAACGCGATCGCGAGTAATGTCAGAAATGCGATAATTCTGATATGCTTTGACGGCGGCATCAGTTTGGAGATACTGGAGGCTATAGTCAATCGATGTTAACAGGGGTTGTTTGTTGTTTGTGGTTAGTTTTTGGTGGTTAATTAAATTATTTCCATCTTCTGATTTTGCGGGATCTCCCCACAAACCATCGTCTATTCCTAAATTCTGGAAGCCGCACTGGGCAAACGATACAGCCCTTTGGACTAGAAAAAGAGTATTTTCGCGATCGCCTATTGATGGCTCTCGATCGAAATGGTTTGGTTTTCTTGCCATTAATTGACAAGTCATTGATGAGATTTCTTCGCTAATCCCTGAATTGGCTTTGATTAGATTTTTCCTTTCATCAGCCCGGATTGGTGATGGAAATATATGATAGAAAATGACTTGTATAATTAATCCTAATATCAAGATAAGGATCTGGATTTTCTTAACTTTATCAGTTGAGGTTAATCCATCGGAACTTCCCCAAAGTATCCATCGGCAGGGTGGGCAATCTTTTCCAAAAGCACCATCCACACTCTGAGGATCTTCACTGCCTAAATCGTCTTTATTTTTCATGGCAATCTTCATTATATATAATTGTCTATCTCCTGGGTTAAAAGCTATCAATAAAATCTGAATATTTAATCAAAATCCAGATACTAGATTAGTGATATTGCCATAGAGAATATGACAAAAAAATCAGATAATTGTATAGAAAAACCCAGTTCATTAAAGAAACAAAATCGATTAAGTATACTTCAGAGAACAGAAAACCACCATCAGTCCTCGGCAAGACAGACAAAGACCAGCTACTTGAATTGCGCCAATTTGGTTAAAATCGGTGAGTTAGCGATCAGCTTTGCCGCCGCCGAAGGCAATCCCATAATCTGCTCCTGGTGTTTGGAGCTGGGTTAAAATTAAGCTGGAAGCGATCTTGACAACACTAAGATTAGGGTGTAATAGATGCCGACTCTGAAAGCCTCACGGCTGGGGATAGTCCGAATTAAACAAGCAAGAAATCAACAGGGATGGAGTTGGAGTCTGGATGACGACGACACCTGCTTGGTAAAAGCCAGTCAAGTGGTCGAACCAAATCTAATTTGGCATAGTGGAGGTCCTTATGCCAAAGGAATCTCAGAAGGAACATGGAAACGGTTTCTAGCCGGAAGACAACCAATTAGTGCTCCGGCCTTCAAAGCATACTGCCAAGTTTTAGAACTAAACTGGGAAGAAATAGTAGATCGCCGGATTGAGGGAAGCGTAAATACCCGTCAAGATTGGGGAGAAGCCATCGATACCTCAATCTTTTATGGTCGTGCGATGGAATTGGAACAACTACAGGAATGGATCGTCGTTGAAAATAGCCGTCTAGTGGCAATCTTAGGGATGGGAGGGATTGGCAAAACAGCTCTAGCGGTGAAACTAGCAGAACAGATTCAGCCATCCTTTGACTGTCTGATTTGGCGATCGCTGCGCCATGGTACACCCGTATTAGATATCCTCGCCGATCTGCTGGAATTTTTGTCAGACGGTCAAATTGTGGAGTTACCCAAAACAATCAACAGCCGAGTTTCCCTCATTATCGATCGATTACAAGAAAAACGCTGTTTGCTTCTCTTAGATGATTTTGAGACAGTGTTGCGTAGTGGCGAGTTAGCTGGGAACTATAAAGAAGGTCATCAGGGTTATGGGGAGTTAATTAGAAGAGTGGGAGAAGAACGTCATCAAAGTTGTTTGGTTGTCATCGGTAGAGAAAAACCGATCGAAATTTCTGCATTAGCTGGTGCTACTTTACCAGTTAGAGATTTGAAACTGAAGGGTTTGGGGATAGAGGATGCCAAACAGCTTTTAGCTACCAAAGGATTTACTCATATCAAGCGCGGGGTGGAAGAATTTATTCAACTTTATCGCGGTAATCCCTTAGCTTTAAAATTGATGGCGACTACTATCCAAGAAGTATTTGATGGTAATATATTAGAATTTTTAGAACAAAGTACGTTAATTATTGGAGATATTTTACCAGGAATATTAGATCAACAGTTTGAAAGATTGTCTGATTTAGAAAAAGAAATAGCCTATTATTTGGCTATTGAAAATCAGCCGATTAGCCTATCAGAATTACGATTAAATATGCAATTTTCCGTCTCATCAGTATCGGAATTGCTACCAGCATTGGAATCACTAAAACGACGCTCGTTACTAGAAAAAGAACCAAGCAGCAAACGTCATGAAGCAGTTTTTACCATAGAACCTGTCATCGCTAAGTATGTAACAAATCAGTTCATCGAACAAGTCTGTAAAGATATTTGGAGAACTTGTCAAACTCCCTTAACTTGTAAACTTGGCTTATTAAGAAGCCATGCCTTAGTAAATAAGCAAGATCGGGACGAAGTAAAAGTCCTCCAAATTCGCTTGCTACTCAAACGGATTGTCGAAAGGTTATATATGAACGTAAAAGGTACAAATAGTCTGGAAAATCAACTCAAAGAGCTTCTTTCCATTCTGGAAGCAGATTCACCACAAGCAGTTGGGTATGGAGCAGCTAACATTAGTAATCTACTTGCTACCATCGCCGGGAAATTAGATCTAGACTAAAATATTAGTTAATCTGACAAAAGTCGTTCGAGATTGAAGGTTGTAAAGATAGATAAATGAGTCAACGAAGAGGGGAATAGTATTGGAAATTAAATAAATTTAATCTCATTCATAACCTCCAGCCCCTAACCCATCATCTCTAACCTCTAACCCCCAACCTCTAACCCCTAACCTCTTATATAAAGATATGATTACTAATACTATAATGATTGAACCAAACCAGTTACTGCAAAACCGCTATCGAGTTATCCGAAAACTTGGTAAAGGTGGGTTCGCTCAAACATTTGAAATAGACGATTGCGGAATAAAAAAAGTTCTAAAAGTCCTAAATTTAGAACGTTTTTCTCAAGAAGAATCAAGACAAAAAGCAGTAGATTTATTCCAAAGAGAAGCAGCAGTATTGAGCAGGCTAAATCATCCTGGTATTCCTAAAGTAGAACCTCATGGATATTTTGTGCTATACCCAGAAACAGATGAATTAATCCACTGCTTGGTGATGGAAAAAATCGATGGGGTAACCTTGAAACAATGGCGGACAGAAAATCGCGATCGCCTCCTCACTCAAGAGGAAGCCATGTCTTGGTTGAAGCAGCTTGTAGAAATCCTGGAACAACTCCATCGACAAGAGCTAATACACCGAGATATTAAACCATCCAATATTATGATCAGACCCAACGGACAACTGGTCTTAATTGATTTTGGTGCAGTCAGAGAAATAACAAATACTTACTTACAAAGACAACGAGATAATATCACAGGTACAGTAATTATTTCCACAGGATATACACCACAAGAACAAATGGAAGGACATGCAGTACCCCAGTCTGATTTCTTTGCCCTGGGCAGAACTTTCGTTTATTTACTCACAGGTAAATCCCCAACAGAATTTGAGAGAAATTCCCGTACTGGTAAATTACAATGGCGAGAAAGTGCGACTCAGATTTCGCGGGAATTTGGGGATTTGATCGAGTATATGATGGCAACTTTTCACGGCAAAAGACCCCAGAATACTCAAATGATTTTAAGTTGCCTTGACGATATTGTCTCCCCTCAACCAGAATTACCACCACCGCCACCAATTCCTCAAATTCAGCATAAACTAACTGAAAATAAGGGAAAATCTCTCATCAGTATCGTTTGGAGATTTCTCTACAATCAAAATCCTGTAAGTCCTTGGGAAAAGGTAAAATTACGACGTACTCTAACTGGACATAGAGATATTATTGAATCAATTGCTATCTCACCAGATGGTCAAACCATAGTTAGTGGCAGTTACGATGCTACGATCAAGATTTGGTCCCTTCGTACCGGAGAATTGCAAAACACCCTCAAAGGACATAATAATCGAATTACTTGTGTTGCCATTAGTGCAGATGGTCAAATAATTGCTAGTGGTAGTTACGATCAAACAATTAAACTATGGTCTTTATCCACTGGAAAATTTTTGCAATCTCTTGAATATAGACCTGATAGAGTGAGAAATATTGCTTTTAGTCCTAACGGACAGATTTTACTGAGTATCGGGGAATGGGAAATCAAACTTTGGGCGGTAAAGACGGGGAAATTACTGCGGATTTTAGCAGGAAATTCTCAAGGAGCAAGGTTGGTTGCCTTTAGTCCAGATTGTCATACCTGTGCTATTGGTAGTTTGAATGGTACTTTAGAGATTTGGCATCCCAGTATGGGGAGAAAGTTGCGTACCTTTGCCAATCGGATGTGCGGGATTGGTGCGATCGCATTTAGTCCAGATGGGCAAATACTTGCTAGTGGTAGCGGCACTACCATTGACTTTTGGCATCCTCAGACTGGTAAGCTAATTAATAGTTTCTCTGTTGAGTCCGATAGTATTGCTTCCCTTGCCTTTAGTCCCGATGGTAAAATTCTTGCTAGTGCTAGCGGTAAAATTATTGAAATGTGGGATGTTCAAAGTAATAAACGTTTAACCAAACTTTCAGGTCATACCAAACCTGTTTATTCCCTATCTTTTAATCCACAAGGAGATATTTTGGTTAGTGGTGCTGCGGATCAAACTCTGAAAATTTGGCAGTGGGTTTGATCAAAAATTATTCATTTACCCAGAAGAAAGTTACGCCTTCACATGAGGGGGTTATCGCCCCGTCAGCAACTGAACTTGATAAGCTATGGGAGCATTTAAACTGTATATTGTCAAAAATGGTAAATTATCTCAAATCCTTTAAAAGTTGACAATTGACAACTGTCAACTGTCAACTTCTATAGACATCCTCACCGATTTTAAGGTAAACTGGTAATGAGTTTGTATTAATAAACCCAGTATCCTTATAAGTTAAGAGCATCAGGATATGCAAAAGGAAGCGGCAGTTGTCAAACCTATTAGATCCCTAGAAGACGCAATTAATCGATGTCAAACATTGGGAATGCGTCTTTCCCACCAACGTCGCTTAATTCTAGAATTGCTTTGGCAAGCGAAAGAACACCTTTCGGCAAGGGATATTTACGACAGATTAAATCAGGAAGGGAAAGAAATCGGTCATACCTCTGTCTATCAAAATTTGGAAGCTCTATCTTCTCAAGGTATAATTGAATGTATCGAGCGAGCTGATGGACGGTTATACGGTAATATCAGCGATCCTCACAGCCATGTTAATTGTCTGGATACTAATCAAATTATTGATATCTTTATTCAATTACCAGAAGAATTACTCAAGCAAATTGAAGCCCAAACCGGGGTAAGGATTACTGAGTATCGGATTGACTTCTATGGGTATCGGGTAAATTCCTCTGAAGAGGAGTAGGGAATAGCAATTAATAATTAGCCATTAGCAATTTTCAACTATCAGATTCAAACCAACTAGCATCAAGATAGTTAATCCGAGCAAAGGGACTGAGGGCGGAGAGAACTTGAGAACCGTAGCTGCGATGATTGACGCGATTGTCTAACAGAGCGATCGCACCTCGAGCAACCCTTACTGGCGCAATCGCTCTTTGTAATTCATTCAAGGCAGTAGGCAGCAAATATAATCTAAACCAGTCTAAGTGTTGCTGTTTATAATAGTTAACTTGACCAGCTACTAGGGGATTCTCTAGGGAAGGAATGGGTAATGTGGTGACAATTAATAGTCGAGGATTGGGGAGTGAATCTTGATGAGAATGCCAGAATTCCCAACCACAGACGAGAATTCCTCTCTTACCTAACTCAGTTTTTTCTACTGCTACTCGCGAACCGAATTCGGCTGCTAAAACTGTACCGAGTTGGGCTTTTAAGGGAACATCACCGACGAGAATAACCACTGGACTAGTGCTATTAGTAGCTAGAGTAATTAGGGTGCGAACTTGTTGAGTTAAAGCTTCTTGAAATTGTGGTGTATTTGGCATGGGTATGCCATCAGGCAAATAGAGTTGAATTAGTTCGCTAGTTCGATCTGGGGAAAACTTCAAAGAAGTTAATTCTCCCAAACCTAACCGCTGACGATAAACAGATCCAGATGCTTCCAAATCCAGCGCCCTACCAATTAATACTACAGGTTGATTTGACCAGATACCGGAGAGAGAGTCTGCCACTTCTATCGGTTGGCAGGATAAAGAAAATTGACCTTGCGATCGCGAAATATCTGCCCACATTAGCCAATTTGATTTATTAAAGGAGTGCCGAAAATCTTGCCAAGCTTTCGGTAAATAGTGGTATGAATCTCGACGATCTAGTTCTAAGTCTGAATTACTGTAACTTGTTTCTTTCGAGCTTTTTGAACTCCTATATCGATTTTGACTATTGGGATCCAGGCGTTCAAAAAGTTCCTCCAAGGCATGGCGTTCCCTCTCATCAATTAGGTAGCAATTATAAGGATTAGGGGGATGTTGAAATAAAGATTTCGTCAGTCTTACCCGCAGATCCCTGATTAAGTCAGCCTCTTGGGGACAAGCCAGCATTAGTTCATCCCAATCAATAGGCTTAATCGAGACTTTAAGTTGATTTCTTGTCCAATCTTCCAAGTCATCAGCCCCATCAATTAGAGTAGGAATGCCTGAAGGAAAGCTGCTTTTGTGAAAAATGCGATCGCCAAGCCAAGCTCTAGGTGATGTCATCAATAATCCTTTAAATTCTGGACTGGGGAAACTGTCCCCAATCTGAATTGGTTTATCATTGCCAATCCACTCTCGCAGGAGGGGGATGTCTCTCCTGAGCAACCATTGTTGGGTAGAGATGGGCGCTACCAGAATTACAGGAGCCTGCCAGAGTAAGGCTGGCGCTAGATAACTCAGGCGATATCGCCCTTGGGTGCTGCCAGTCTGTATCAAAGCGGAACGCCCTAACCGTAACGCTCGTGCTACCAGTCGTGCCATTGTCAAGTGATGTGGCCAACTGGGTTGGCGTTGTTCTCGTAAAAACGCACGTAGGGAGGCATGGACTTCTACTTCAATCACCTGTTATCTAACGTTTTAACGTCTCCAGAAAATTAGCTTGCTACTTTTGGTCGAAACTGGAACAAATAAAAAGTGCGATCGCTCTCTTTTAATTATGCCAGGGTATTTTTTCTGGTTATTGTTGGATTAAAATTTAGATTGTGTGGTATAATGCCAGCTTGTTCTTAGTTATTTGTTGTTTGTGGTTTGGTATCTTGCCAATAACCAATAACCAATAACCAATAACTAATAACCAATAACAAAACTATTTTTTCTTGATTAAAGGCTTCCCAAAAGCAGGATGATCGTAAACAGTCAAACTATGGTTGCTAGAGTTTGCGATCGCAGTTTGGGTGGGAGCCTCGAAGAAATGAATTTCTGAACTCAAGTTTTCGATGACTTTTAACAATTCTGGGTCTGTGGTGAATTGAATAATTTGTTTGGGATCTTTAATTTCCCAATTATTCAGATCTGATGCTTGAAAATTCTTAACTAGAGCAAGGATATTTTGTCTGGTAAATGCCGCATCTTTGAAAGGGAGAATTGCTAAGTAAGCAAGGATAAATAGTTCAGGGTTGATTCCTCTAAAGGTGAGAGTAGTTTTGCGGATACCGACATCAATGCTAGGAGTGTGATTGAGAATCGGATATTTGAGATAAATTTGATAGTAAATTGTCGCTAACAGCATATTCGCTCTCAGATCCAACGGTGCATTAACGATAATCCGCACGGTAGGGAGAGTTTCATGAAAAAATGCTTGAGTACCTTCCTCCGTGGAAATATGAAAAATCTCGCTTTCGTCGCCATCGGGACTGAGATCCACCCATTCGCAAATAATCCCTTGTGTTTTCAATCCCATCCTGGAAACTGCGTGGAGTTTTGCGCCCGTCAGGGTTGCACCTGTGAGATCCCCTCCCATCCAATCGACATGAATCAGTCGTGCTTGGGTGAGATCTGCATAAACTAAACTGGCGTTGACCAAGTTAGCATTAGTTAAATCCGCTCCTCTTAAATTAGCTCCTGTTAATTTAGCGTTGCTCAGATTTGTCCAGCACAGATTGGCTCCTCTTAAATCTGTCCAGCGCAGATTGGCTCCTCTAAGGTCAGCACCTTGAAGATTAGCACAATTTAGATTAGCTTGTTTAAGTTCAGCATCGCTCAGATTGCTACCTCTAAGGTCAGCACGGGTCAAATTAGCAGAGTGTAAAGTTGCTTCTTCTAAGTTAGCGTCAGTAATCGTGGCTCCTCTTAGATGTGCTTCGCTGAGATTAGCACCGCTGAGATTGACTTTTCTCAAAGCAGCTTCTCGCAAATCTGCGCTGCTGAGGTTAGCTTCGCTAAGATTTGCGCCACTTAACTGAGTACGAATTAACTCAGCTTTGACTAGGGATGCTTGGCTAAGTTGTGCCCCCCCTAAGTCTGCCCTAATTAAATTCGCGACGTTGAGGTTGGCTTCTGTTAAATTAGCATTCGTGAGATTAGCACCTCTGAGTCTGGCAACATTGAGTTGAGCGCGAGTTAGATTTGCACCACTCAAGTTTGCACCGCTGAGGTTGGCTATGCTCAAGTCTGCTTCAGTAAGATTGACACCGCTGAGATTGACACCGCTCAAGTTTGCTTCGGCAAGGTTAGCACCCGAAAAGTCTTTAACTCCCGCTGCGTATTGATTGAGAATTTCTGTAACATTCATGGAGAGTTGGAGGTTAGAAGCTAGAGGTTAGAGGCTAGAGGTTGGAGGTTAGGGGTTAGAGGTTAGGGGTTAGGGGTTAGAGCTGAGAAGAGAAAACATAGATAGATTTTTATCCCTAAGTAGTGGGAACTTACATCTAATCGGTAGGAGGTAAGATGTAAGTTCCCAGATAAAGAAAAAAGGGATAAAGAATAAGGGTACACTATTGCGGGAAACTGTAATTTTATAGCTTATCTTGATTTTCCTTAAAGAATGAATATTGGGATTGTTGGATTGGGGCTAATTGGAGGCTCGCTAGGTTTAGACTTGAGGGCAAGGGGGCACAAAGTCTTGGGAGTCTCTCGTCACGAACGTACATGTCAGATTGCGATAGAACGTGGTGCGGTGGATGATGGGAGTATGCTCCTCAGTATCCTGACAGATGTGGATATTGTGTTTATTTGTACGCCAATTTTTGCGATCGCACCGACTGTCAAACAGTTGATCCCCATTGTGTCTCCAGATACTATCATCACGGATGTTGGCTCTGTCAAAAGGGCAGTGGTTGAAGCGGTGACTCCGTTATGGCAAAATTTTGTCGGCGGACATCCGATGGCGGGAAAGGAATTTAATGGGATTGAATGGGCGGAAGCTGGATTATTTTCTGGAAATCCTTATGTTTTGACACCGATAGAAACGACTCCTCCATTGGCATTACAACGGTTAGAGGAAATTGTGCGATCGCTAACTTCTAATGTTTACCTCTGTCGTCCCGAAGATCACGATCGCGCTGTAGCATGGATTTCTCATTTACCTGTAATCGTTAGTGCTGGTTTAATTGATTCTTGTATGAGCGAAACCGATCCAGTTGTGTTAAAATTAGCACAACATTTAGCCAGTTCTGGTTTTCGCGATACCAGTCGGGTGGGCGGTGGTAACCCAGAATTGGGGGTAATGATGGCGCGTTATAATCGAGATTTTTTATCCCGATCTCTCTTATCTTATCGCCAAAGTATCGATCGATTGATTGAGTTAGTTGAGGCGGAAGATTGGCAAGGTTTGGAAAAAAGACTGCAACAAACTCATGATATGCGATCGCAATTCTTTTCTTAATCTTTCCAGGGGCTATTGGCTAGGGGTTAGGGGCTAGAGGCTAGGGTAATTTATGAGTTTTGATTGATTCGTTTTTAATTAAAACTCATTCCTCATTCCTCAAAAATCCCTTCTCGATTCCCTATTTTTTATACCGATATTTATGGATTACGGATATCAAGAGGATCTGGCTTATATTCACGATGTTGGTTTTGGTAGTTTTGCTGCTCAATCGACACCCGGTTTACTGCAAATATTACGCCAAAAGGGTATAGAAAATGGTCTGGTTGTCGATTTAGGCTGTGGCAGTGGCATCTGGGCAAAAGCCCTCACCCAAGCTGGTTATGATGTTTTGGGGGTAGATATATCAGAGGCGATGCTCTGTTTAGCAAAAGAAAAAGCGCCACAAGCTAAATTTCAACAAGAATCTTTACTGAAATTTAATGTCCCAACATGTGATGCCGTAACCTCAATCGGTGAATGTCTAAATTACCAATTTGACGAACATGGGTTAGCAGATATCCAAAAACTATTTGCCCGAATATACAAGTCATTAAAACCAGGTGGACTATTTATATTCGATATTCTTGAGCCAGGATCTTTAAGCGGTACTAATCCACAAAAAACTTATGCTCAAGGGCCAGATTGGGCAATCTTACTGGAAAAATCAGAAAATTTTCAAGACAAGACATTAACTCGCAAAATGACAATATTCCGTCAGGTAGGGAATCTTTATCGTCGGAGTGAAGAAATTCACACTGTTAAATTATATAAAGGTTCGGAAATTGCCAAACAACTGCGCCAAGTTGGTTTTCGAGTTAGAATTATTCGTAGTTATGGAGAATTCAGATTTAGAAAAGCCTTAGTCGGGTTTATTGCTGCCAAATGATTTTAGTTATAGCTTGAATAAGCTGACATTTCTACCCCGCTAACCCCCCAGGGCTGTTTCATTCTCCGTTGAGAAATTTGGGAGCAGGGGAGAAAGAGGATTTTTCAAGGGAAAATGAAACAGCCCTGCTTGCAGTAGGGGTTGGTTTGGGAAATACAGAAGGCGGCACCCAGATTCGAACTGGGGGTAAAGGCTTTGCAGGCCCCTGCCTTACCACTTGGCTATGCCGCCGTAAGTTCAGTATATCATTATATACCATGGACTGGATAAATTGCAACCAGGAAGCTTGAGAAGAGCTTAAAATCTAAAAGAGCTATCGCAATTATGGAGAAAATCAAGCTTAATGTCACAGCAGCAAGAGATTATCGAGTTTTGGTTTGGCAAAGTCGATGAGCCAGAGTATGGCAAACCACGGCAAGTCTGGTTTACCAAGAATCCTGAATTTGATGAAGAAGTGCGATCTCGCTTTATGACAGATTATCAGGAAGCCGCATCAGGTAAACTGGAGCGCTGGAAAGACTCTGCCCTGAGTTGTTTAGCTTTGATTATTGTACTCGATCAGTTCCCCCGGAATATGTTTCGCGATCGCCCGGAAGCCTTTGCCACCGATTCTCACGCCCTTGATGTGGGAAAACATGCTGTTGCTTGCGGCTTTGACCGAGACTTGTTACCATTACAACGCTGGTTTATTTACCTCCCTTTTGAACATAGCGAAAACTTGGAGGATCAGTATCAATCTGTTAATTTGTTTTCTACTCTCCAAGACGATCCTCAAAGCAAGCTTAGTATTAAATATGCCTACCGCCACCTAGAAGTTATCGAACGATTTGGACGCTTTCCCCATCGGAACAGAATTTTAGGTAGAGAGACAACTCCTGAAGAAGCTGAGTTTCTCCAACAACCTGGTTCATCTTTTTAATTTTATTGTTTGTTATTTGTTGTTTGTGGTTTATATTACCAGTTTGAATGATAACACAAAAATAACAACCAAAGTCAAGATTTACCCATTCAAAAAAATGACTAATTTTCCAGATAAATAACCAACCAATATATAATAATTGCCTAAATATTTAGAATTAGTAATGATTTGTTTTTTTTACTAATTAATTCGCCGGACATAATATAAGCAACAAATAACAATCGACAAGGAACAACCAATCAGCAATAACTAATGAGTAATCAAGAAAATCTTCGCCAACTGCTCTTACAACTAGACGATCGCGGTTATAAAGCTTACCGGGATATAAAAGGAAGCTATCAATTCTCAGATTTTACCTTAATTATCGATCGCTCTCAAGGAGATCCCTTTGCTACTCCCAGTCAAGTTAGAGTCATCGTACCTCAATCCGTTGCTGGTTTTCCCAGTCAGCTTTACCAAAGTCTATCCCGTGCAATTGCTTTAAGGGATTACATAACTCGAGAATTCGAGCGCGTTGTCAAAAATTTTAGTTCTCATCGAGGGACAGGTAATAGTGGATTAATTGCGATTACTTTTGTGGGACAATCGATTTTAGAGCGAAGCTGTACTTTTATTAATGAAAAATTTGTCGAAGTACGTTTTCTTGTCGGATTACCTGCTAGAGGGCGCAGTATTTCTGGGCGGCAAGCGGTGGAAATGCTCTGTGAAGATGTGCCTTTGATTGTTAATCAAACTCTGAAATATCGCGCTCTCAATGCTAAGGCAATTCAACATCACGTTGAAACTGCTGAAGATGCTGACTGGCTGCGTCAGGAATTAACCAAACAAGGATTAGTGGCTTTTATTCCTGATGGTGCTATTTTACCCCGTACTAGTGGTGTTGACGATCGCCCTTTGGCTGATGAAGCTGTACCATTTCAATCTCCACCTTCTTTACAAGTCAAATTTAATTGTCCCAATCGCGGGCTACTTGTGGGGATGGGGATTCCCAAAGGTGTAACGTTAATCGTTGGTGGAGGCTATCATGGCAAGTCTACTTTACTGCGAGCAATTGAGTTAGGAGTTTACAATCATATCCCTGGTGATGGAAGAGAATTGGTGGTAACTAATCCAGCCGCAGTGAAAATTCGTGCCGAAGATGGACGGAGTATTGCTAGTGTAGATATCTCTCCCTTTATTAATCAATTACCTCAAGGTCGCTCTACTCGTCAATTTTCCACCACAAATGCTAGTGGCAGTACATCTCAGGCAGCCAATATTATCGAAGCATTGGAAGCAGGGACCGAATTATTACTAGTGGATGAAGACACTGCCGCTACTAATTTTATGATCCGCGATCGCAGAATGCAGCAGTTAATCGCGAAAGATAAGGAACCCATTACGCCATTTATCGATAAAGTGCGACAACTTTACACTGATTGTGGTGTTTCTACTATTTTAGTGATGGGAGGGAGTGGCGATTACTTTGATCTCGCCGATACGGCTATTGCTATGGATAATTTTCAACCTCAAGATGTTACCAAAGAAGCTAAAGAAATTGCCGAAAAATATCGTACAGAAAGACTCAAGGAAGGTGGGGACAAATTCGGTACAATTCATCCCCGGATTCTCCTCCCAGAAAGTATCGATCCCAGTCGAGGAAACAGGGAGGTAAAATTAAAAGTACGGGATGTAGATGAGGTAGTATTTGGTACAGAAGAAATCGATCTCGCAGCAGTAGAACAAATTGCGGAAAGAGGGCAGTTACGGGCAATTGCTGAAGCGATTGTTTATGCTAAACGGCAATATATTGATGGGCGTACCCCCTTACCAGAAATTCTAGATCAAGTCATGAGAGATATTGAATCCAAAGGTTTAGATATTCTCTCCAATTTACCAGAAGGTGATTTTGTCAAATTCCGTCGTTTTGAGTTAGCGGCTGCCCTCAATCGTCTCCGGAGTTTGAAAGTTAAGTAGTAAGATAAAGTCTGGTTATATCGCACTTGTTTATAGTCGGCACTTCAGTGTCCTAAAAATCAGAAAAAGTAGGCACTAAAGTGCTTACTACCAACCTGTTTATTCAAGTACGATACTACCGGAAATAATAAAAAATATTTAGCGAAAGTTAATGGTTAAGAGGAAATTGTGAATTGTAACTTCGCCAATATCTATGTTTAAAACCTTAAAATTGATTTATCTGTATCTGACTGTATTAAACCTGAGTATTTTTACTTTATCTGCACGAGCGGAAATTACTCAACAAATAGATTTAAACAAGCCAGTTATTTCAATTGATTTATATCGCTATTATCGTTACTCTAATTTACTGGATAAACTGCGAGAAACCGAGATCAAAATTTCCGAAAACTCACTCAAGTTTAGAGAAGATAGCTCCGTTATTCAAGTATTACAGCAACAAAAACAAAATCTGTTAGATTTATTAGACAGTAAGAGGAGATTGGGAATATATGACACTTTTCCGAGGGATGTTTGTCTACGAATACTACGATAGGCATGGGAGTTGGCTTGACATCAATCCAGTTTTAAAAGAAACAGAAAAATATCAATCATGGTTGAAACAGCAGGAAAAGTTACGACAGGCAACCAATTAAGCATCCCGATATCCACCTCGACGCGCCGCAATTTCTTGTGCTATGTCATCTTCGTTGAGGAGTTGTAATCCAGCAGCAATCGCCCGTTGCCGAATTTTCCATAACTTTTTGCCCAAAGGTGTTTGTGGGACAAAATCAGATTCAGGAGATGTTGTTTCTGACTCAGATTTAAGTAGTTTAACAAACTCCACAACCTTTTGTTGTTTTTCTGGTGTAAGTTGTCGCCAATCTTCAATTAGCTGTTCTTCTCTACCCATAAACACCTCGCTATTGAATTGCGATCGCGCCTTCAATTTTACCATATTATACTCAAATTATAGCCCAAAAATTCCCTTCTTACTCAAAAACCTCTGCGTACCTCTGTGCTACCCTCTGCGTACCTCTGTGTTAAAAAAAAGATTGTATCCCCAAACCCATAAACTCAAGATCGCAACTCAATCTCCCTTTCTACCTTTAACCCAGCTAAAAATTCCCTATCCTCAGTAATATGAGGAAACTTCAACTGAGAATCGGGAACTCCTCTTTCTAACTGACGCTGACGAAGAATGGCAAAACTACCTGGCGCAAGAATCCGCAAGTGTGGTGCGGGAATGGTATCTTTGCGACTAATTTGATAGTGGGTATTAGCTTCCTTTAACTTATCATCAAAACTAGCGATAAAAGCTTGGGGATTCTCCAAAGCTTGCCCTGGAATTAGTTCAATATTCACCAAATAGCGGGCAGGAAAGTCATTTTCTGATAAAGTTAAACAAAAATCTTCAAGGAGGATGTTAAATTCCTGTTGTAAGCTTTGCATTACTTGAGTGGCGTGAGATTCAGTAGTTTTCTCAGTCGTGGAAGAAATTAAGCCGCCAAGTCGGTGACGAAAGACGATTAAAGGGGCTTTTTCGTAAAATCCTACTACTTCTATCACATCTCCAATATCGTATCGCCAGAATCCGCCATAATTACTGACTAATATTCGATATCTTTCTCCTGGTTTAACTTCAGTCGCCAGTAATGTTTTCGGATTTTCGGCGTGCCATTGATTTTGGGGGATAAATTCAAAAAAGCCTGTTTCAATAGCGAGTACGCTACTATCAGTATCCATATCTGGGTAAATACTAAAGGTAGATTCTGCTGATGAAAATACTGCCCCAAAAACAGGTGTGTCGCCGAAATAACTGGGAAAACGTTCAAAATAAAAATCTGATGTCCCCCCTCTAGCCGTACCGACAAAAGCTAATTCTTGCCAAGCTAACTTGGGAGTTAATCGCCCTTCACGATTGAGAATTTCTCGTAATTCTTGAGCGCGACTATGGTTAGGGGATAACTGAGATTCTAGTTGTTGGCGCAGCCCATCATCTAATTCTAACCAAGTGGCGATAGTGCCTTTTTCAATATCTTTAATTAACTCTTGGGCGTATTTTTCTAAATAATGACAAGTACGGAGGATTAACATGGGGAAATTAGCAATCATACCCCGTAAATTGCGATCGCGCAAAGCAAACATCAGGCAAATATAGTGTCGCGCTAGACTATCTCCTACTAACAGAGTTTCAAAGGGGTTGGAGAACATTTGTTCGTAGAGATGCTTATCCATCCGCATTACCCCTACACTAGCAGGTCCGTAATCGATACCGCCACTAGTCTTGCCCCAAATTTGGGCAGAGTTAGTTAATAAAACTTTGCCAAACTTCTGTCCCCGCCGACGCAAAGCCTCATTTAAAAAGCCCATACTAACGAGATTAGCATTGCGGAGAATATTTTGCGATCGCCGAGTGGCAGGTATCAGCTTCTTTTTTCCTGTGGAGCCGCTGGTTAGGGTAATATAAACTATAGGATCGGGAGTTAATAAATTTGTCTCCCCCGCTGCACTACGCTCAATATAAGGTTCGTAGCTACTGTAAGGGAGAATCGGGATTCTGGCTTGGAATTCCTCAATAGTTTTAATTTCCCCCAATTGATACTTCCGCCCTAGCTCCGTATTTTGATACTCTCGTAATAGTTTCAGTAAGAATTTTTCTTGCACCGCAGCCGTGTGGCGAGTTTGGCGCACGAAATTGGCTTTAATTTGTTGTGCCACTACCATCAAGAGAGGTAAGAAAAAGTTTTTCATTAATTTTCGCTTGTCAAAACATACTAATTAAACCATATTTGGGTCATTAGCGATGCCGAAGGCGAGCGAAGCCATTGCGTGGATAAAAAATACCAGCTTCCTTTCCCTGATACTACTCTTTCATCCTGTTATCGGATTTATTAATAATATGCTATTTGACAATAAACCCTATCTAGGATTCATCAATGACAGAGGATTAGGTACTGGAAATGAATCTGAAGTCAAAGGGACAAATTTACTTTCTTGAGCATTATAAGCAAAAATTTTTCCCGTTTCAATTTCATAAAACCAAGCATGAAGAACAAGTTTGCCGCTGTGGAGTCTGGATCTAATTACTGGGTAAGTTTCGATATTTTCTATCTGAGTTAATACATTTTCCTCTCCGGCAATTCTTAAAAGTTCTTCACCTTGATATTCCTGATAGTTTTCCCGTAATAAACGGCGAGTAGACTCGGTATGGATTTTTAACCAGTCATAAACTAATGGCATTTCTTCATTAAATTTATTTAGTTGAAAAAGTCCTTTAATTGTACCACAGAGGGAATGTCCACAGACGATAATATGCTTAATATCTAAAGCCACAGCAGCATATTCAATTCCAGATCCTTCAGCATTAGGCATACCATAAGGTGGAATAATATTGCCAAGATTGCGAATAATAAATAATTCTCCTGGCTGAGTTTGCGTCAACAAACCAGGATCGATTCTAGAGTCACAGCAAGTAATAAATAGAATTTCCGGTTTTTGCCCTTCAGACAGTTGACGAAACAATTCTTGGTGAGTACTAAAATAGTTTTCTTGGAATTGATTCAGCCCTCTAATAATTCTTTTGATTGGCATAGCTATATCCGGGAATTATTCTCAAATTGTGTAAGTCCATTCCAATGGATGTCAATCTATTGCTTGCTCTACAGGTATCTCACCCGTACAGGGCTTGGCTAGAATTGGCATCAGCCCAATTGTGCCACGATCGCGATCGCAAAGTCAACTGAGGTTTGAAGGATGAAGGAGGAAGGTTGAATTGATAGGTATAACAGTGGACAGTTGAGAATGGACAGTTGACAATTACTGGATGGAAATCAAACTGTTTACTCAGGGAGG
>DOIX01000333.1:2427-8107 GCA_003511885.1 Cyanobacteria bacterium UBA11153 | reverse complement strand
CGATGTGGCGGTTGCTATATCATATCACAGAAAATAGGGACGGAATCGATATCTTGCCAAAGTGTTTTTAGGATCCTGTTTGCGTCAATTACGAGCCACTTTTCTCGTCTCTTGAGATCTTTTTTTAAATTTTCGCAATCAGTTTAATATATCTGTATTATCTCTTGCCGTAATTGATATTTCATTCACTTAAAATTTCATCAAGATACTGTAGTATCAAAATACCCAAACCAACACTAGCTGCTGATATCAACCAAAAACTATAAACAACTTCACTGGATTTATCCAAAACCCAACCTCCCAAAGTCGGAGCAATAAAATAACCAATTGCCCAACATTGGGAATTAATAGAAAGGTAAATACCTCGATGAGATTCCGGCGCTAATTCTGCAACTAAAGCCGAAGCTGAAGGAGTATAAGAAACAATTCCCAGTGACAATAATCCTAACCCCAAAATTGCCCAAAGCAAGGCATTACTTGATACCACTCCCGCTACCCAAATTAAGATAAATCCTCCTCCCCACAATAATAGAGATAACATTAAACCACGGGGACGGCTAAACTTATTAATAAAACGAGCCACAGGTAATTGACAAAGGAAAACAAATACAATATGCCAAGTAAAAACTATACTAATAATTGTCTCGGAAAATCCCTTCTCTCTCCCAGCCGATGAAATAAAATTAGTGAAATATAAAGGAATAGTGCTTTGAATATGAGCCACATAAGTGGTAAAAAGAATATTGACCAAAACAAAAACCATCAAACTGCGATCGCGAAATGCTACTCCCCATCCTTGATGTAACTTTCTCGACTCTACATGAAACTTATAGGTTTCAGGAACAGCTAAATAAATAATCGCAAAAAATACCAAAAAAGAAATAGCATCAATCAAAAATAAAGCCCGATAACTCCCACCTGCTGCAATTAAAGTCCCCGCCAATACCACCCCAATACTCAATCCTAAACTATCTGCCAATCTCGTAATCGCAAAAGCCTCATTCCGCTCTTCATTTGTCGTTAAATCGGCAACTGCTGCTTCTGTTGCAGGCCAATATAAACCAACTCCTAAACCCATTAATAAATTGCCAATGATTAAAGTATCAAAATTATAAGTCAGTGCTAAAACTACAGCAGCTACAGCAGAAATTGCTGCCGAAAGTAATAGAGTTCGCCGTCTACCCCAAAACTTAGAATCAGCAAAAGATCCACCTAAAAATCTACCCAATACTCCGGCAATTGAACCACTACCGAGACTAATTCCTACTGCTGTTGCCGATAATCCTACCTGATTAACAAAAAATATTGAGGCATAAAACATGGTAAATCCTGTACCAATTTGGGATAATAATCTACCAATAGCGAGAATCCATACTTGATGATTTAGTTGTGGCAGCCACGAGGGTAATTTTAGATTTAACATAGGGAATGGAGAATGGACAATTGACAATTGACAGCAGGGTAATTTGAAGTAACTATTAACTATCAACTGTCAACTGTCAACTATTAATTGTATCTAAGGGTTTGTGAATTGATAGAATAGAGATTTGTTGAGGTGGGCTTAGAGACTATTTTTGTCGTTTTACCGAACAATTATCTGCAAAGCCCACTCCCAACTAACCCAGTATCCAATTAAACTGCTTATTCAGATGACAGGATTCTTATTCGTAACCGATTTAGATCGTACCCTAGTAGGGGATGACAATGCCCTAAATACACTAAATCAGCAACTAACCGACCATCGCCAAAAATATGGTACTAAAATAGTTTATGCTACGGGGCGATCGCTCTTGTTGTTCCGTCAACTTACCAGCCAACACTCTCTCCTACCACCAGATGCCCTCATTACCTCAGTCGGTAGCGAAATTTACTTTAACCCAAATGAGGATATCTTTGACTCGGAATGGGCGGAAATTATTGCCCATGGATGGAATCGCAGCCAAGTTATTAGTATTGCAGGTAATTTTTCCTATTTAACCCACCAACCTCGCTCAGAACAAGGTCTATTTAAAATCAGCTATCATCTTTCTGACTCAGTAGCTTCGGTAGTCTTACCTCAACTTAAATTAGCTTTGCATGAAAGTGGTTTAGATGTCAAGTTAATTTATAGTGGTGGCAAAGACTTGGATATTCTCCCCCAAAAAGCAGATAAAGGTTTAGCCGTAGAGTTTTTGCGGCAAAAATGGAGAATTGATGAAATAAATACTGTAGTTTGTGGTGATTCTGGTAATGATATTTCACTATTTATGGTGGAAAATTTACGAGGAATTATTGTTGGTAATGCTATGTCGGAATTGCGCGAATGGCATGAAGCCAATCCTAGCGATATTCGATATATTTCTACTGGCAAATATGCGGCTGGTATCATTGAAGGATTACAGTATTTTCGTTTTATTTTGTTTAGCTAACTGTCAACTGTCAACTGTCAACTGCTAATAAACCTTCTAAGATTTGGGTTAAAGTTGTTAGTTCTTCAGGAATGCGATATAGTTTCAGATCTTGAGTGATATGGCGACGGGTTCGATCGAATCTACCAAATTGCCATTCAGTTCCCGTGGTAACTACTCCATAAAGAATATTAGCATCTGTTTCTGTCCATCGATCCAAGGCAATTAATTCAACAGCTAGTTGGGTAAAACCTTTAATTAAATCCTGTCGTTTGGCTTCAATTATGAGAAAATTTTGCGGTGTAGGGATGTAGTAATCAAGGGTTCCGCGCAGCCAATTGTTGACATTGATAGTGTATTCAATCCGCATTCTGATGTTGAGATTACCGCAAACTTCTTGGAGAATAGGGGCACATAAAGCTTCTCTTCTGGCAATTTCACTGGTTAGTTCAACAATCCTAATGTTACGCTGGATTTGCCTGGAGAGGAATTCTATATCAATTTCTGAAGGCTTTTGAGGTAGCGCGAGCATCTGATAGTCGATTGTACAGTCCAAATCTGCCAAAATATCTTCGATTGCATAAGGTAGATCGAAGTATTTAGCAAAGGTATAGATTTCATTAGGATCGAGAACCTTTGGCTTTCTCGTCATCAGCTTGTCCACCACCTTGGGCTTTATTATCAATCATAGCGCATTTACCGATAGCACGGAGCGATATCCAATTATAATAGACTAGATTTACCTGCCACCAACTAACAATCAACAACCAATAACTAACAACCAACCACCAACAACTAATGATTAATTACCTGAAAGGAAAAGTCACGAATATTAATAAGAGTATAAGTAACCGAGTCATTTTAATTTTAGAAGTCAACCAAATTGGCTATGAATTACAAATTCCTCGCAGTTTATCGGAACAAATATCGGTAGACTCAAAAAAGGTAATCCAAATTTTTACCCATCTGCAAATTCGAGAGGATCAACCAATACTTTATGGCTTTAGCAGTGCTACCGAAAGAGATTTATTTCGGCAATTACTCGGTGTGAGTGGGATTGGGGCACAAATTGCGATCGCGCTTATCGATACTCTCGGTTTGCCCAAACTAGTCCAAGCCATTATCAATAGTAACATCCGCACTTTAGCGAAAACGCCTGGTGTGGGGAATAAAACCGCCGAAAGAATCGCCTTAGAATTAAGAACGAAACTAGGTGAATGGCGCGAGATTGCTGGAGTAGAAATACCTCCTCATCCCGCTGCCTCCTTACCTGCTATTACAGAAGAAGTAGAGATGACATTACTAGCTTTAGGTTATGAAAATAAGGAAATTAGTCAAGCCTTGGATGCAATTAGTCATGACGAAATCCTTCTCAAAAGCAAAAATCCAGAAGATTGGATCAGAAGTGCGATTGCGTGGTTGAGTCAATAATCAATTTACCACCAATATGACCCCAGTCCAATCATAAGTATCTATCGTTACACTTCCCTAGCCTTCAGCTCCAAAAAACTGAGCGCAATCGGCTCCGGGAGAATTTAAACGGTATATTGTCAAAAAAAGTTTGCAATCCTGACTATCCGCTCTTCCACTCCCCACTCCCCATCCTGATATCTCCTGTTAAATCTTGAATTTAGATGCTTCACAGCTTATCAATCCTTGACTTAATTCCCACGCCCCCACTCCCCCAAGCCCTAATTTCTCAACGTCGAATCAAAGACTCCTACCAGAAACAGGAGGCAAGTACCTTCTGAAAATCCTCCTTTTGATGGAAATTATCCTCTTTCAGGTGGCTGGGAACAAAATTTTCCAGCAGTATAATTCATAATGAGTAGGCAAGAAAACACGCATTCGAGGTTGACAACCCCTTATCGGTGAGTCAGGTAATTCTCAACCCAATTACTCCTCTATTGCACGCTCCTTTTATCAGCGAGACTAAGCCATGTCAGCCAAAATACTGGTTGTAGATGATGAACCAGACTTAGAAGCGATAATTCGCCAGAAATTTAGAAAAAAAATTAGGCAAAAAGAACTTCAATTTTTATTTGCCAATAATGGTTTAGAAGCCCTGTCAATACTCCAAATCAATCCAGATATTGATGTAGTATTAACTGACATTAATATGCCTCAAATGGATGGGCTATCTTTGCTAGCTCAGTTGGTCGAAAAATATCCGACAATTAAGGCAATTGTTATCTCGGCTTATAGTGATATGACAAATATCAGAGCAGCCATGAGTCGGGGTGCATTTGATTTTATTACCAAACCAGTGGATCTGGAAGAATTAGAAAATACAACTAATAAAACCTTACAATATGTTCGTCAGATTAAAGAAACCTTACAAAGGGAACGTTTAGCTCAACAAGCCCAAGCAGAATTATTAGTAAAACTCCAGGAAGAAATAGGTAAACGTCAGGAAACTGAAGCCGCATTATGGGAAAGTGAAAAAAGGCTAACTCAATTTTTAGAAGCATTACCTGTCGGAGTTTTTGTCGTTGATGCTACAGGAAAAAGCTACTACGCCAATCAAACAGCACAAGTGTTACTTGGCAAAGGAATTATACCAGAAGCTGGGGTAGAAGAATTGCCCGAAATTTATCAAGCCTACATTGCTGGAACAAAGGAATTCTATCCTAACGAGCGCCAACCCATTGTCCAAGCGTTACAAGGTAACAGCGTAATTGTAGACGATATCGAACTGAACCAAGGCGATAAAATTATACCCCTAGAAATCAGAAGCACGCCAATTTTTAACGAAAAAGGTGAAATTGTTTATGCTATGGCAGCCTTTCAAGATATTACCCATCGTAAACAAGCAGAATGCGATCGCATTCTCTTCACTCAGGAGCTTGAAGCCAAGAATGCTGCCCTACAACGCCTCGACAAACTCAAAGACGAATTCTTAGCCAACACTTCCCACGAATTGCGCACTCCCCTTAACGGGATTATTGGTATTGCCGAATCCCTCATTGATGGTGCAGCAGGAAGTCTCACCAATCCCCAAATTGCTAATCTATCTATGATTGTTTCTAGCGGCAAACGTTTGGCTAATTTAGTTAACGATATTCTCGATTTCTCTAAACTCAAAAACCAAGATATTCAACTGCAATTAAAACCAGTAGACTTCCGCCAAATTACCCAAATTGTCCTTACCATATCCCAACCTTTAGCGACAGGAAAATCCTTAGTCTTAAAAAATCAAATTCCGCCAGATTTCCCCCCTATCTATGGTGACGAGAATCGCCTCCAACAAATTATGTATAACTTAGTGGGAAATGCGATTAAATTTACTGACT
>DOIX01000333.1:0-2117 GCA_003511885.1 Cyanobacteria bacterium UBA11153 | reverse complement strand
AGGAAAATCAAGATAGGAGGATAATCTGCGATACTCCCTGCCTGCCATCAGAAGATCCCCCCTGCCCCCTTTCAGAAGGGGGGTGGGAAAAGGAGGAAGAATCAGACTCTCCTCTCCTTGCAGGAGAGGGGCATCTGGAGAGGTTTAGCCCTACAATTGAAATTACTGTCGCCGATACAGGAATAGGAATTCCCGCTGAAAAATTCGACGATATCTTCAAATCTTTTGCTCAAGTTGACGCATCCATATCGCGTGCTTACGGTGGTACCGGATTGGGCTTAAGTATTACCAAACAACTGATAGAATTGCATGGCGGTACAATTCGTCTCGAGTCAGAAGTTGGTGTCGGCTCCCGTTTTATTTTTACTTTACCTATTGCCACTGATCCAATTCAGGTATCTTTCGATATTAGTAATGCGATCGCGCAGCGGGCACTGAGTGCCATCGGTAAACTCCATCCTGACGATACATTCCTCCCAGTCTCACCTCATTCTAGCCCAGAATCGGAAGATCGCCTCACGATTTTAGTGGTAGATGACGAGGCGATTAATCGGCAAGTTGTCACTAACCATCTATCTTTGCACAATTACGCGATCGTTCATGCTACCAACGGTATCGAAGCCTTAGCCATGATGAAAAAAGGTTTCACACCAGATTTAATCCTACTCGATGTGATGATGCCCAAAATGTCTGGCTATCAAGTTTGCCGCACCATTCGAGAACAATTTCCCGCCCATCAATTACCGATTATCATGTTAACTGCCAAAAATCAAGTCTCCGATTTGGTAGCTGGATTAGAATCGGGGGCAAATGACTACCTAACTAAACCAATTTTCAAAAATGAACTTTTAGCCCGGATTAAGACTCACATCAATCTTTCCCAAATTAACATCGCCTACAGTCGTTTTGTTCCCCACGAATTTCTCCGTTTTCTGGAAAGAGAGAGTATTGTGGATCTGCATTTAGGAGATCAAGTCCAGAAAAACATGTCAATTTTATTTGCCGATATCCGTAATTTTACGACCCTTTCAGAAGGGATGTCTCCCAAAGAAAATTTTGACTTTATTAATGCCTACCTGAAACGAGTGGGACCAATTGTTCGGAAATATAATGGATTTATTGATAAATACATTGGCGATGCCATTATGGCGCTATTTCCTCACTCAGTAGACGATGGCTTCCAAGCCGCGATTGAGATGCAGAAACAAGTTGCTCTCTATAATATAGAACGAGAAGAATCCGGTAATCTCCCCATCGCGATTGGTATTGGCTTACATTCAGGCAGTTTAATGTTGGGGACCATTGGGGAACAACAGCGGATGGAAACTACCGTAATTTCTAATGCGGTTAACCTAGCCTCGCGATTGGAAGGATTAACCAAAATCTACGGCGCGTCAATTCTAGTCAGCGAAGATACTTTATTCAGTCTAAATTGGGAATACACTCGTCATTATCGATTTTTAGGTAGAATCCCAGTCAAAGGCAAAAAAGAGTTAGTAGGTGTATTTGAAATATTCGATCCGGATCCAGATAATATCAAAGAATTAAAACTGAAAACTAAGACAAAATTTGAATCTGCGATTATTCTGTACCATCAGGAAAACTTCGCTAGATCTTATAGAATATTTGAGCAGATTCTAGAAGTAAATAACCAAGATCAAGCCGCTAGATTATATCTCATTAACTGCAAGACTAAGTTAATGAAGAATAATTTTGAATCCAGCGATTTGGATGAATTTCCTTGGATTCAGGAAATACCTTTATTTGGGGAATAAGTTGTTTGAAGCAGAGAGCAAGGGGGAGAAGGGAGACAAGGGAGACAAGGAAGAAATTTTTTTTGTCTTTCCCTAGCCCCAAGCCCCTAGCCCCAAGCCCCTAGCCCCAAGCCCCCAGCCATTATCTCTGTGTCGGAAAAGCCCCAGGGCGCACTGTGACTTGGATATCTCTGCGATCCCGACGTACTTCCATTTGCAATTGACTGCCTACCTGAGAATTTTCCACAAATCCTTGGACATCTTCGGCATTTTGGACAGCTTCACCGTTAATTTTCCGAATTATATCACCTGCTCGCAATCCGCTTTGGGCTGCGGGTGAATTGGGCATGACTTTGGCAATTA
>DOIX01000334.1:11727-11866 GCA_003511885.1 Cyanobacteria bacterium UBA11153 | reverse complement strand
GTTAAGGCACTTTCAGCCGTTTTCTATATTGTTAACTTATGTTACGAACTTTTTTTGCGCTTTTTTTATGCGGTTTCCCGTACCTCCTGTGGTACGGTTGACGTTCGGCTGTGGAGGATCTATAGCAAGGGACTAGGGG
>DOIX01000334.1:1792-11541 GCA_003511885.1 Cyanobacteria bacterium UBA11153 | reverse complement strand
GGGACTAGGGAAGAAAGTCGTAAAATCAATGGTTTCAGGAATCGAGAACGCCTTAACCGCCCTGGCGGTTGCTATAAATTGAACAGCGGAGATTAAGTGGGGGCTTGCTGAATCAGTGACGATCGCAAATTTTTAAATACTCCTGATTATTAGTTCTTTTTCTGAAAGCCCTAGTTAGAAAATTTAAAGATATCCCTCCTGTTAAGGGCAAATCCGTTTCATTGGTTAAACTGGAAAATAGAAGTACTGTCAACCGCTGCCCCGATCTAGCAGTAGCCCATGTTATGACATCGAAAAAGGCCATAATCCATTTACAGCTAGTGTTTGATTTTTGACTTTTAGGGGCTAGGGGCTTTCTGGCTAGGGGGAAGAGGGGGAATTAATGGGTGACTTTTAACTTTTGACTTTTTCAGGCGTGACTTTTGACTTGTGCTATATGACTAAATCCTCATCTGTTATTGTTGGCTCCATTTTAGAGAATCGCTATCGTATCCTGCGGGAGTTGGGGCGGGGCGGTTTTGGACGCTCTTTCCTTGCGGAAGATATTCAGCAGCACAATCGACGTTGCGTCATTAAGGAATTTGCGCCTCAAGTTAAAAGTAAGGATGAATTACGGAAAGCCAAGGAATTATTTGCTAGGGAAGCAGGAATGCTATCGTCACTCCAACATCCGCAAATTCCCAGTTTCCAGGAGCTTCTTTGGGTAGATATTAATGGTAAAGATTCTCTGTTAATTGTTCAAGATTATATCGAAGGCTCTACCTATTGGGAACTTCTCCAAACCAAAGGGAAGTTTAGCGAAGCCGAAGTAACTCAACTTTTGCGGCAAATTTTACCAGTTTTAGAATACATTCATGGCAAAAATTTGATCCATCGAGATATTTCTCCTGATAATATTATTCAGCGGAACTCCGACAAACTCCCAGTTTTAATCGATTTTGGTTCCGTTAAACAAATTGCCGCTAATGCGATCGCAAAAGCTACCGGAATTCCCGGTACAGTAATCGGCAAGCCAGGTTTCGCGCCCGATGAACAAATGCAGCAGGGGAAAGCTTCTGTTGCGGGTGATTTATATGCTTTAGCTGTGACAATATTAGTATTGCTAACCAATAAAAATCCGCGAGATTTATACGATATTTATAACGCCAAGTGGATTTGGCAAAAAGAAGTTAAGGTTAGCCCAAACTTAGCCAAAGTATTGGATAAAATGCTAGCGCATCGGATGATCGATCGCTACCAATCAGTTCAAGATGTATATCGAGATTTGGGTAATGGGGGGACATCTCAAAATCCCCATAATATTTGTCAAATCGGTACTGTCGCATCCCCGGCTGCCCAACAAAATCAAGGTGCTAAACCTAATCAAAATAACCATAATATTTCCCAAATGGGGACAGTGGTTGCCGCGCCAGGTAATAATTTACCCAATCAACCCGCTCATCATCCCCCACCTCCACCACCAAATGTACCCAAAGGTAGGACTTTTCTTTCCCGTATCGCTACCATTGCCGCCGCACCTGGACAAAAATTACGCCAAAGGGTGAATACCTTGATTGCCAAGCGAGAGGAAGCCAATCGACAGGAAATGAAAGTAATTGCGATCGCAATGGGTGCGGGTTTATTATTTGTCATTAGCAGTATTGCTCTCGCAAAAATAGTTAAATCCGTATTTAAACCTCCCTCATTCCCTATTGGTATTTCTGGTAGCAAACCTGATATATCCCTACCCAAAACTGAATTAACCCGACTCGATAAAATTATTCAGCGTCGCGATAAGCTGAAAATCGATCCTGTCTCTTTTAATCGGAAAGTAGATGAATTATTCCATCAGCAACATCCAGAATTAAAAGGACGAGCCTTGACAAATAAGCCAGAAGATGCTGTAATGCGGGATGACTGGAGCGAGATTGCTGAGAAGTTATTGACTAAATTGGAGAAGGAGCAAAAGTAAAGGGGAATGGTTAAGGAAGTGGCTCGCTGTTTTTAACGCAAAGGTACGCAAAGGTATGCCCAAAGGTACGCAAAGAATCGGGTAGAGGATAATGGGAGTCAGATATTAGTTTGCTAATCTATGATGGATTGTAGTTCATTCATGTTCGATGGGGTGAAAATTAAGCCAATATGGATAAAAAAATCGCAGATTTACGGAAAGAATACACTTTACAAGGGTTGAAGGAAACAGATGTGCTTCCCAATCCTTTTGCCCAATTTAAAATATGGTTAGATCGAGCAATAGCAGCCGAATTACCGGAGCCTAATGCGATGTCTATTGCTACTGCTAGTTTGGATGGTAAGCCATCTGTCCGGATGGTACTCTTGAAAGAGTATGACGAACGGGGCTTTGCTTTCTTTACCAACTATAATAGTCAAAAAGGACAGCAATTACGGGACAATCCCTGGGGCGCGATCGCATTTTGGTGGGCTGAGTTAGAAAGGCAGGTGCGGATTGAAGGCAAAGTTGAGCAGGTTTCGCCTCCCGAGTCGGATAGTTATTTTCAAAATCGTCCCAGAGATTCTCAATTAGGTGCTTGGACATCTGCTCAAAGTGAAGTTATTGATAGTCGCGAAGTCTTGGAGGAACGGTTAGGAAAATTCCAACAGGAGTATGAAAATCAAGATGTTCCTCGCCCTCCTAATTGGGGTGGTTTTCGGCTGATTCCTTCTGTAATTGAGTTTTGGCAGGGTCGTCCTAATCGGTTACACGATCGGTTACTATATACTATACAGGATGATGGTAGTTGGATAATTCAACGTCTTTCTCCTTAATCAGTCAAAAGTTAAAAATGCTAAGTTCGTAGTAGGCGATTAATCGCCTACTACCAAGACATCATGGAAGCTGAGAGCCACCTTGCTTCAGCAGGTGATCGAGCAGCGACTTACGGGTTTTAACCCGGAGTTGACCATACTCCTACAAAATATATTATAATTTTCTAGGAGGTGATAAGAGTGTTAAATCTGACATACGAGTACAAAGCCAATCCAACACCAGAGCAAATTCAGATAATTGAACACACATTAACAGTGTGTCGCCAAGTCTGGAATTACGCCCTGCGTGAAAGAAAAGATTGGCTAAATTCTCGTAAGTGTCAGATCAATGCTTGTTCATTGGAATCAGAATACATCATTCCAGCCGATGCACCGTATCCTAACTACGCACAACAATGTAAAACATTAACCAAAGCTAAGACTTTGTTTCCAGAATTAGCGACTGTTAATGCTCAGGCATTGCAGCAAGTCCTCAAAAGATTGGAAGCAGCTTTTGTGGACATGAAGCGCAAGGGAATGGGGTTCCCTCGGTTTAAGAACCGATACCGAATGCGGTCATTTGTTTATCCGCAATTGGGAAAGGGGCAACTCTTAAGAGGGAACCAAATCAAGCTTCCCCAGTTAGGTTGGCTGGAGTACGTTAAGTCGCGAGAAATTCCAGAAGGTTTTGTTGTAAAACAAGCTCGAATTGTTCGGAAAGCATCTGGATACTTCGTACAGTTATCACTCTTAAGTGATGTTTCTGTTCCGGATGTTCCACCTCATGGTTATCCAGTTGGGATTGACTTAGGCTTGGATAAATTCGTGGCAACTTCTAATGGACTTGTGATTGATAGACCAAGATTTTTGAACTCACTACACCGTAAGCTGTTAGCGAAGCGGGGCGAAGCCCAATTGCTACAACGTAGATTAAAGCACAAAAAGAAAGGTTCTAATAATCGTCACAAGTTGAATCGAAAAATTGCCAGATTACATCAACGCATTAGTGACACTCGAAAGGATTGGCATTTCAAATTAGCCCATCGGCTCTGTGATGATTCCGGGATGATATTTATTGAGGATATCGATTTTTGAGTATGGGCAAAGGGGATGTTTGGAAAACACACCCTAGACGCTGGGTTTGGTCAATTTGTTAGCATCTTAAAATTTGTGTGCTGGAAACGTGGTGTGTACTTTGCTGAGGTAAATAAAGATTACACGTCACAGGTATGCCCTCAATGTGACTCATATACTGGCAAGAAAGACCTTAGCGTCAGAATTCATTCTTGCCCTGAGTGCGGTTACACAACGCATCGTGATGTAGCAGCGGCACAAATTGTTCGCAATCGCGGACTGTCTGGGGTGGGAGGCATCCTGGACAATAAAGAAATTGCCTGTGGAGACAACCTGACGGGGACTGGCGACAGTCTAGTTAAGAGTCAAAGAAGCAGGAAGAAAAGTTACGAAGTGCGGATTTATCCCGCTTCGTCACAACTTTTTAAGAATCCCCCGTGTTTCAACCGGGGGAGTACGTCAAAAGCCATTGACATATTATTTTCTAATGATGAAAATAAGTCGAGTTAGAACTATTATTATTATTGCGATCGCGTTTTTATTAACGGTGCTATTGAAACCCGGGTGGGAAATTGTCAATTGGCAATTTTTACCGAATTCTTTAGCTAGTCAAGCTCGGGTTGAAATCAATTCGGAACGAGAGTTATTAAGTATTTATCAACCTATTCAAGATATTGCTTGGGAAGGACAGTTTATTACACCTAAAGGTATTGCTTATTTTGCGCCAACTGAGGTAAGAGATGGCTATTTGTTAAGGACTTCAGGAGAAAGCGATTGGCAAATTGCTCAAACAACAGGGGATACAAAAGCCGAAACTGAGGCTTTATTTAATATTGGTGTGGGTTATCATGTTGAAGGAGATTATGACAAAGCAATTGATGCTTATCAGAAAGGTTTGGAGAAGGCACGAGAAATTAGCGATCGCAATTTGGAAATTATGACTCTCGGTAATCTGGGTTTGGCTTACAGTCGCCTAGCTAATTATGCTGAGGCTATCGATTACTTAAATGAGTTTTGGGGGTTTACTTGGCATAAGGCTTATAACTATAATAATACCGATCCGCGTTGGGGTGAAATGGCTTTAGGGAATATCGGTAATGCTTATTATGGTGCGGATCTTTATGCTAAAGCTATAGAATTTCATCAACAGCGTTTGGCTTTAGCAAAGGAGCTTAAAGATATTCAAGGTGAGGGTAAAGCTTTAGGGGATATTGGTCTAATCTATCAGGCTTTGGGGGAATATGACAAGGCGATAAATTCCCAGCAACAGTATTTAGGAATAGCGCGAGAAGTTAAAGATATTAGTGGAGAAATTGAAGCTTTAGGTAATTTAGGGATTACTTATCAAAGTATGGGAGATTATGACAAAGCCATCGCCGCATTTCAGCAAGGTTTAGCCAAAGCCCAATTTAACCAAAATCGCCGGGAACAATCGAAAGCTTTATCTAATTTAGGCGGATCTTATTATTTTAGTGGTGATTTAACTAAAGCCATACAGTTTTACGAACAAGCTTGGGAAGTTTCCTGGAATTATATTAATGATGCTCGTTTATTATATGCGATTCGCGGTAATGAGGGATTGGCTTATTTTGCCAAAGGAGATTTACCTAAAGCAATTCAATTTTATCAGGATTATTTGAAAGTAACTTATGGTTATAACGATCGTCGGGGTGAAGGAGTAGCGAGAAATAATCTGGCTTTAGCTTATCTCAAGTCGGGAAATATCGCAGAAGCCGAGAAACAACTGCGAGAAGCAATTAAGATTTGGGAAGACTTGCGGAATCGATTGGGAGGTAACGATACTTATAAAATATCCCTATTTGAAACTCAGACAGCGATTTATGGTAACTTACAACAAATATTGATTGCCCAAAACCGGATTAATGAAGCATTAGAAATTGGCGAAAGAGGTAGAGCAAGGGCATTTGTTGAATTATTACAGCGACGCTTATCTCCCGATTCCCAACAGAATTTAACCATTACGCCAATTAGCATAGAACAAATTAAACAAACAGCCAAAAATCATAATGCCACCATAGTGGAATATTCAGTAATTCCCAGTAACTTCAAAGTTAACCAACAAATCCAAACTCGCGAATCATCTATTTATATCTGGCTCATCAAACCCACAGGAGAAATATCATTTCGCTCCATAGATTTGAAACCATTATGGGAACAAAAGAAATTATCCTTAGACAAAGTAGTAGTAAATAGCCGTACCGCCATTGGAGTAAGAGGAAGAGGATTAGGAGTAGTAGAAAGAGTAGAGCAACCCAGCCGACGGAGACTATTAGGACAACTGTACGAACTCTTAATTAAACCCATTGCCGAATTATTACCCACCGATGAAGCATCCCGCATCATCTTTATTCCCCATCGTCAATTATTCTTAGTACCCTTTGCCGCCTTACAAGATGAAACAGGTAAATTTTTGATTGAAAAATATAACATTCTCACCGCCCCATCAATTCAAGTATTAGATTTGACATCCAAACCCGCCACAACTTCACATAACCAAACATCTCAAACAGTCAAAGAAATACTAGTCATGGGAAATCCCCACATGCCAAGTATTGCACCAGCAATTGGGGAACCACCAGAACAACTATCCAGTTTACCAGGAGCAGAAGCCGAAGCAAACGCGATCGCAAAATTACTCAATACCAAAGCCATTACAGGTAAAGAAGCCACCAAAGCCGCAATTGTACCAAAAATGCAGCAATCTCAAATCATTCACCTAGCCACTCATGGCCTATTAGATGATTTTACCGGAGAAGGGATACCAGGCGCGATCGCACTTGCACCTGATGGCAAGGATAATGGCTTATTAACCGCCCCAGAAATCCTCAATTTAAAGTTAAAAGCAGATTTAGTCGTTTTAAGTGCTTGCGATACAGGAAGAGGCAGAATTACCGGAGATGGAGTTGTCGGATTATCTCGTTCCTTAATTAGTGCTGGTGCCCCCAGTATCATTGTTTCTTTATGGGCTGTACCCGATGCCCCCACAGCTTCATTAATGACCGAATTTTATCGAAATTTGCAGCAAAATTACGATAAAGCAGTCGCCTTAAGAAATGCCATGATAACCACAATGAAACAATATCCGCATCCTATCGATTGGGCAGCATTTACTTTAATGGGAGAATCGTGAAGAATAGACAATAAGATCGAATATCATCCTAAAACCTTTGCGCCCTTTGCGTTAAAAAAAATATAGCAACCTTCAAAGCAATGGACAATGGACAACTGTCCACTGTCCACTGTCCACTGTCCACTGTCCACTGTCCACTGTCAACTGCTCCAGATTCTATCTATCTGATACAGTCCACCAAGCCAAACCATAAGACTGAGATTTTTCATTCACCTTATCCCGATATTCAACCCGAATTTTATAACGCCCTGCTTTTTTAACTTGACAAAAAACATGTTCTATGCTATCCACCTCACTCACAGAAGCGCAAACACTCTTATCGCTATCCTCCTCATCAACAGGGATGAGATAAAGATCCAGATTATTCAAACCGCGATCGCGAAATTTCTCACCAATATCATACATCTCATTACCATTCTTATCTTCCAATTCCACCACTCGATCCCATGCCAGAGTCAGAGAGACAAAACTGCCAGCTTTTAATGGTTTTTCCAAGGCATAATCTCGATGAGAGGAGTCTTCCACGGAAAAATAATCCCAACCAATTGGTGGTACTGCACCCGTTGGACTCCACTGCCCTGGACTAAACTGTTGATAAGCGCGGAAAACATTAAGATGCCCCGTACCCATTTGCATATCTAGGGGAATTTTTTCATCTTTATAAGCATCTGAATCTAACCAACTGCTGTTATCTTTACCCAAAACAGTACGGCTCATTCCCAAAGACAAACCATCCCCATTATCTTGAATTTTGTCTGCCGAATTAAGCAATACCGCCTTCATCACTTGATGGCGGCGGGAGTCGAGGCTCCAATTCGGTTGTTTACCGCTCAATTGGCGATCGCCAAATTCCTGAAGCACTGCCACCGATGCCGTAATATGAGGGGCTGCAAAACTCGTCCCGCTTACTTCAGCAATTTTCCCATCCAGCTCATAAACCGATACTTTACCACCAGGAGCCACTAAATTAATCGCCCGTCTTTCACCTGCATTAATTTCCCTCCTAATTAAACGGCTACCGACTCCCTCTGGTTGGGCACTAATATTGGGAAAATCTACTTTAGTAAAAACACCATTTCGTCTCGTAGTAAAAGCGGTAGTAATACCATTATAATGATCTGTAGGAATCGGAATTCCCCCACCTCCCTGATTTCCCGCAATTACATATAAAACATCCTGAGTCCTCGACGACCAATCTATACATTGAGTCAAAAGAGCATTACCATCTAAAATCGCCTCTTCTCTGCCATCCCGTTGCAAAGACTCACCAAAACTAAAATTAATTGCCCTAACATCGCCCCCATTTTGCCCAGCAATATACTGACTAGACAAACATTCTTCCGCTTGCCCGCTCATTTCTGGGGAACCAACTGCGGAAGAATAAAGCCTCGCTCCCGGCGCGACTCCCGGTAAAGTTTTATCCCGACTTACCATTACTCCAGCCACCATTCCCGCATGGGAATCCACATCAGTATCAGGTTTGGCAGGTTCATTGCGATAAAATACCCTCTCAATTGCAATACCTCCAGCAGGCGAATTCATCCCAGCTCGCCATGATACCGCTTTATCCAATCCAAAAAATCCCGGCCTCCCAATTTCTACTTGCCCAATCGCAATTTTTCGACCAATCAAATTATAAGGAGAAGCATGAAGTCGCAATACATCAACTCCTGCTTCTCCTACAGAAGATGAAGATGTTGGCGAAGCCATGAGTGGAGTAGCCGTGCTAGATATCGCTACACTCCAGATTATCCATCCCAGTTTTTTCATAATTTATTCTTAGTTGTTGGTTGTTGGTTATTTGTTCTTGGTTGTTAGTTGTTGGTTATTTGTTCTTAGTTGTTAGCTGTTGGTTACTTATTACATTTAAAAACAATCAACCACTCCCTTCTCCCTTCTCCCTTCTCCCTTCTCCTTTCTCCCTTCTCCCCGCCTGGGCATCCGCTGTGCCACTCCCCATTAGGGAATTGCTAAAGATTTTGTTAAGATAGACACCAAATAGAGGACACAGGAGAGTATCGCCAGTTATGACCCAAAGACAATCGCCAAAACCCATCGTTGTCGCCCCTTCCATATTATCAGCCGACTTCAGCCGATTGGGGGCCGAAATTCAAGCAGTCGATGCTGCTGGAGCTGACTGGATTCATGTGGATGTGATGGATGGTCGGTTTGTCCCTAACATTACCATTGGTCCTCTGATTGTGGAAGCGATTCGCCCAGTCACCGCCAAACCTTTGGATGTCCACCTCATGATTGTGGAACCAGAAAAATATGTGGAAGGTTTTGCTAAAGCTGGCGCTGATATTATTTCAGTCCATGCCGAACATAATGCTTCCCCCCATTTACACCGTACTCTCTGTCAAATTAAGGAATTGGGCAAGCAAGCGGGTGTGGTACTGAATCCTTCTACCCCCTTGGAGTTGATCGAGTATGTCATCGAAGTTTGCGATTTAGTTCTCATTATGAGCGTTAATCCCGGCTTTGGCGGTCAAAGTTTTATCCCCGCTGTCTTGCCGAAAATCCGCAAATTACGTCAAATGTGCGATGAAAGAGGACTCGATCCCTGGATTGAAGTCGATGGCGGATTGAAGGGATCTAATACTTGGCAAGTATTGGAAGCTGGTGCTAATGCCATTGTTGCAGGTTCGGCAGTTTTTGGTGCAAAAGATTATGCAGAAGCTATTACTGGAATTCGCAATAGCAAACGTCCTTTACCGGAGTTAGCTACTGTTTAATTGCCTCTAATCCAGATCCCCCTAAATCCCCCTTAATAAGGGGG
>DOIX01000334.1:0-1605 GCA_003511885.1 Cyanobacteria bacterium UBA11153 | reverse complement strand
CCCTAAATCCCCCTTAATAAGGGGGACTTTCATTTGCACAATCTGGCAAAAATAGGTTCGTAGTAATGACTTTAGTCCTTATCGCTTTTGCTAAAACAGGCACTAAAGTGCCTACTACGAAGATTATAACCGGACTTTTCAAGTACTAAACCCCTGAAAAAGTGAACTACTGATTATGGGTTTACCGCAAATTATTTTAACTACCACAATTGACAGCCACTACTGGGGATTTGTACCGCAAAGCTTGATTTTCGGCAAAGCAATTGGTATTTACTGTCCGATCGATCGTCAAGGAATACTCGACACTTCAATAGCAGTTAATTCCAAAAACAAACAGATGCTGGAGACTATCCAGGAATGGTTTAAAACATCACCAGATTTATGCGATCTGAAGAGAAAAAATTTACCTATATCAACTAGATATTTTAATTGATTCTTGGTTGTTGGTTGTTGGTTATTGGTTGTTTGTTATAGCACTACGTTTATTGGTTAGGAAATTCCCTTGTTGCCTTTTCCCCGTGCCCTTTTAATCCAAGTCTATTGCCCCAATCCATTTCCGTGCTACTATATTAGTAATAAATCTTTCTATTCCCTATCTCCAACTACTTATTCCCCACTCGCCACTCCCTATTATGAAGACTATTACTCCTGTTGTTAAGCCGATTAGCCAGATTGAAATAGATCCTGGTAGTGTAGTAACATTTCCCCATGTAAGCTGGCAAGAATTTGAGTTAATTTTGGAGGAACTTGGTGACAAGAGATCCTCACGAATTGCCTACAGTAATAATACTTTACAGATTATGGTTCCCTTACCCGAACATGAAGTTCCCAAAGACTTAATTTCAGATATTATCAAAATCTTGCTGAAATCTGCGGGAAGAAGATATCAACCATTTGGTTCAACTACTTTCAAAAAGAAAGGTAAAGCAGGGGTTGAGCCTGATGCTTGCTTTTATATTCAGAATTATCAACGGATGATTGGTATTCGCCGACTTCCACCTGACGCTCCTCCTCCAGATTTAGCAATTGAGACAGATGTAACTTCTAAAACTACTATCGATGCTTATACAGCCATTGGCGTGCCAGAAGTTTGGGTTTACGATAGTGGTAAAATTACGATTTATATCTTGATAGATGGAGAGTATATTGAATCAAATACAAGTTCAATATTTCCAGATCTACCGATCAAAAACATCGTGTTAACTATTGTAGAACGTTCTTGGCAAGTGGGTAATTATCAGGCATTAGAAGAATTAGAAAGTGCGATCGCTACAGGAGAATGGAATGTAATATCATCGCGATAGTGGACTTCTTGCCCAAGTGGATTTTGCCCCCCTCACCCCTAGTCCCTAGCCCCTAGCGATAAGCTGATAAGCAGCTAAATCGAATAATGAAGACAGGGAGTAGGGAGTAGAACGAGTTTACCTCGATTACGATTTTGCGATCGCACTCTTTGACAAAGTGGGTATTTTGGTTTTTTTTAACGCAGAGGTGCGCAGAGGGGCTGTTTGAATAAGGCATTGTCTCGTACAATACACAATAAAATGCTATATTTTTATATTTACTGCTAGAGAAATATTAAGTAGGGCTTGCTGTATAAAGCTG
>DOIX01000173.1 GCA_003511885.1 Cyanobacteria bacterium UBA11153 | reverse complement strand
GAAAACTTGGTCTTTATTGAGAATAAAGTACCAAAGAATGGGGATTCTGCAGGCATGAGTACTTGCTCTCAAAAATATTAAGAAAGATCCTTATAAAGGATAGTTGGGATGCGTCTCATAGACATCTCCAATATTAAGAATATTATATTAAAATGCCAAGAACCAAAGCAGGCAAGATTAATAAATGAAGCAACAAAGGCGAAAACCCAATTATGGAATTTGTCGAGGCTTTCTTATTCCCATGGGATTTCCAGTGGCATGTTTTGAGTCTGGACTTAATTATACTCCTCAATCGGGAGATAATTTTATTGTCACTTATCCTAAATGTGGCACAACTTGGGCACAACATATTGTTTGGATGTTACAGAATGATGGACAAGCATTACCTCTGGGGAAAAACATTAATTTAGAAGTACCCCATTTAGAGGAAGTCGGGGCTGAGTTTGTGGCTGCTATACCATCACCACGGTTTATTAAGACTCATCTTCCCTACTCATTTACCCCTTACTCTCCTGATGCCAAGTATATCTATATTGCCCGGAATCCTTTTGATTGTGTAGTTTCTTTTTATTACCATACTCAAGGTTTTGTCAAACACTATGACTTTGCCGATGGTACATTTGATGAGTTTTTTGAATTATTTATTGAGGGGGAAGTGGATTGGGGAGATTATTTCGATCATTTGCTGTCTTGGTATGAACATCGCCATCAGCCAAATATTTTATTTACTACTTATGAAGCGATGAAAAAAGATCCGAAACAACAGATTATAGAAATGGCGAAATTTTTAGGTAATTCATATTTAGAAAAAGTCAAAAATCTCGAAATTTTGCATAGTATCCTCGAACACACTAGTTTTACAAAAATGAGTCAAGAGCAAAGTCGTTGGAGTAGTTTGCGATCTCCAGAAATGACACCTTTTATCCGGAAGGGAGAAATCGGCGATTGGCAGAATCATTTTTCTCAGAATCAGGTAGCCCGTTTAACAGATAAATTTAGAAAAAAAACTGCCGGGATAGGGATAGAAAATTTATGGCCTGAGTTGATACCGATATCGATGCACTTTTGATCCCCCTAAATCCCCCTTAATAAGGGGGACTTTGAGAAATTTACTCCCTTATTAAGGGGGAACATCTTACTCCACCCTTAATAAGGCAGGTTGGGGGGGAACATCTTACTCCCCCCTTAATAAGGGGGGTTGGGGGGGTAAAATCAGCAACTCATCACTCACCATAATTACCAAATCTCTACAAATTACCAAGAACCAAAAACCAATCCCAATCCCAATAACAAACCACTCAAGAAATGAAGTTTTACAGCAATAAACTTACAAGTCCGCACCTTATCTGGTCGATCGTGATATTGTCTCACATACCTGACTAACGCGATCGCATAAGGTAAGCTGAGGAATGTTAACAACGTCCCCATCGGAAAGATACCCAATAGAACAAATAAACCAATCAGGACATAAATACCAACGGAAACCCAAGTTAACACATCAGCCCCTAGTTTGGTTCCCAGACGAACAATCGGCGATTTCTTCCCAGCAGCTATATCATCCTCAACCTGGTGGAAATGGGAGCAAAATAAAATTAAACTGGTGGTAATCCCCACAATAACTGAGGTTGCCAGATAATTGAGAGACCAACTTTGGGTTTGAGAGTAATAGGATGCGGCGACAGCCATTGGACCAAAAGTCACAAAACAAATAATTTCCCCTAAACCCTGATAACCAAAACGAAAGGGCGGTCCTTGGTAACTGTATCCCAGGGCACAGCAGAGGAGGACAAGTTGGATTACAGTCCAGTCTTGCTGCCAAAATGCGATCGCAAATATCCCCAGAATCCCTCCTGCTAAGAATAAATTACTTAACCAGAAAATTAAATTCCGATTTCCCGTTAAATTCACCAGCGATTCGGCTTTATTTTTATCGATACCTGTATCTGAATCAAAAACATCATTACTGAGATTCAGCCAAGCAATAATTAAAATGGCTGAGATTAAGAATGTGGAAAATATCCCCAGCTTAATGGTGCTAGTTTCTGCCCAAGCGACTGCCGTCCCCAACCAAATTGGAATAACGGCAACAGTATACATGGGTGGCTTAATTGCCGCTAGCCACAGTTTTTTGTTAGATTCTTGAACTAAGCTTGTAGTCATCACGCAGAATTTATTTAATGACGATTGCCAGTTAATTCCTGTACGGCTAATTAGCCAGGATACAGGTTTTTGTCTGTAGTTAATCGGTAAGAGCTAATCGCTCATATCCAAAATCGAAATAGCCATTACCTTTCGAGCTGAGTCAGATGTGAGCCGGGAGGATGTACGCCAACCCAGCAGAGTCTCATCAGATTATCCCCCATCCCTTTCCTGTTGAAGTTGAGCGGGGAAGTCGATTAGCCAGCGTCGCGTCGATGAAAATGCTTGCGATTGCCTGCGGCAGGCTTCGCGATTGCGATTGTTGTGATAGTTTCTTATGTACCATGAATAAGTGCAGAACTGTTCATCTGTGCTGTCGGTAGGGTATTGATTTACTCAGCTTCCCATCTAAGCAGGAGGTCGGTATAGTCTTAAGGAGGGGGTATCAATCGACACTAGAGGTAAGCGGGGAGCAAAGATGTCCCTTTAGACATCCCACCATTAAAACTCAGACTTTAGGAACAAAACTTCAAAAAAGTTTACATCCCTGCTTATATGACAGTCAGCCCCTATCTCACCAATCTATTCCAAGATAGCCAAGAGTTGTATCAACTTCTCACCAGAGGAAAACAGCAAGCCATTGCCAAAGATTGCCCGCAAATTGTGAGTATATCTCAGGAAATTCCTCTCGTAGATCCCCTAGCAATCCTCCAAGCGATTGCCAAACCCAACCAACTCCAATTTTATTTTGAACAAAGTACATCTTCTGCTGCCGTTGTCGCTATAGAATCGGCAATTTCTTTGAAAATATTGGGGAAAAATCGGTTTAATAGATCCCAAGATTTTATCCAGTCTGTCATGGCAAATACCACCTGCCATGGTCAATTAAATCTACCTTTTTCTGGGCCTCATTTCTTCTGTAGTTTTACCTTTTTTGAGGATAAACTACCACTTGATGCACCTTTCCCCTCTGCTACTATTTTCCTCCCGCGCTGGCAAATATCATCTTACAAAAACCAGTCTATTTTAGTGGCAAATATTGAAATAAGCCATCAAGTAAACATAGAATCAATCCTGAAAACTATCTGGAACGATCTTAAGCTGATTAACTCGTCCCATCGCTCCTTACACCACTTAAATCATAGCAAACAAAATCAACTAATCCAGCAAGATTTACAAAATCCAGATCGCTTTAAATCATCTGTTTCATCTGCCTTAAAATTAATCGAAGCCAATCAATTAAGGAAAATCGTCCTTGCCAATGCCATCGATGTGGTTTTACCACATCCCTTTAATTTAGTAAATTCTCTGGATAATTTACGCCAGCTTCATCCAGATTGCTATATCTTTTCCACTAGTAATGGCAAGGGACATAACTTTATTGGTGCTAGCCCAGAGCGTTTAATTACTATTCGTAACCATCAATTAGTAACTGATGCTTTAGCTGGCTCCGCACCGCGAGGGAAAACAGCGACTGAGGATGCCGATTTTGCGGATAGATTGCTCAGTAGTGAAAAAGAAAGGCGGGAACATCAATTTGTACTTGATTTTATCACGGAACGCTTATCCCAATTAGGTTTAATTCCCCAACATCTATCAACTACCCAACTGTTAAAATTATCGAATATCCAGCATTTATGGACACCGATTCAAGCTCAACTACCAATTGGGGTTCATCCCTTAGAAATTGTCGAGAAACTCCATCCAACTCCAGCCGTTGCAGGTGTCCCTACCAAAATTGCTCAAGCCCAAATTCGCCACTATGAAATTTGCGATCGCTCTCTTTACGCTGCTCCTCTAGGTTGGGTAGACTATCAAGGGAATTGTGAGTTTATTGTCGGGATTCGCTCGGCTTTGATTGAATGTCACCATCTCTCTCCGTCTCGTGCCCATGCCTATCGCGCTAGACTTTATGCTGGTGCTGGCATCGTGGCTGGTTCCGATCCTAATAAAGAATTGGCAGAAATTCAACTTAAGCTTCAGGTTTTGTTGAAAGCTTTGCTTTAGTTATTGGTTGTTGTTAAGAGCCTTAGATATTGAAGCCTTGATGCTTCAGGTAGCAAAACCACGCTATAACAGTCGTATCAGGCAGGATCAGGATTAAGTTATTCAGAATCCCCCGTGTTTCAACCGGGGGAGTACGTCAAAAACAACTAATAACTAAGGACTAACTTTCCCTGTTACTTTAAGTTTACCATCTGGTTCCACTAGCCAGGTATCGTAATCGCCGATAACATCGCCATTTTCATCAATATCGACATTACCGCTAGTGCCTTGATAGTTAATATCTTCGCCTTTCCGCACCATCTCCATTGCTTTACAAATATCTGTAACTTCTGTACCTGGTGCGGCAGAAACTTCGCGGACTTTACTTTTAATTCCTTCCCCTGTATTCGCTTTAGCGGCCTCTGCTGCTAACATTAATAATGCAGCGGCATCATAAGAGTGGGGTACATAGGCTGTCACTTCTTTTTGGGTTTTTTCTTTCCAAGTTTTGGTAAATGTTTCTAGTGATTTACCATTAGCACCGGGAACAGTACCAATTCCTCCAGCTAAGATATATTTACCATCAGGAGTTTTCCCTACTTGCCCCGGAAAATCGGGTGCGTATACGCCATCGGTTAGCATCACGGTTACGCCTTGGGCTACGCCTTGTTGATAGGCTGCTTTGAGGAGGAGAGAGCCTGTTTCTGCATATAAGACAGCGGCGACGGCATCTGGTTTCCCGCCAAATGCCGCAGCAGCTTCCGTATCTAAAGTGGTGGCTTTCGGATCGTAACGTGTGGGTTTATCTTTGTTAATGACTGTACCGCCTAATTTCTCAAAAGCAGTAACAAATTCTTTTTCAAAACCAATCCCGTAATCGTTATTAATTACTACAGTAGAAACTTTTTTAAATCCTTTTTCGCTAGCCAATTTTGCTAGTGCCCTGGCTTGGTAGGTGTCGGGGGGTGCGGTGCGCGCCCAAAAGCCGTTATATTCTTTGGCTTTTTGGGTAAAAACTGGGCTGGTGCTACCAGGAGAAATCATCATTACTTTATTTCGCACTGCGATAGGCAAGGCGGCAGTGGATACGCTACTGGCAAAAGAGCCAACTACACCAGCAACTTTATCTACTTCGGCTAGTTTTGTCATCCCGGCACTTCCTGCATTAGGATCGGTTTGATCGTCTTCTATAAATAAGGTGACGGGTTTGCCATTGACACCACCACAAGCGTTTACTTCATCTACGGCTAACTTGACGGCGGGGGGGAAGTTTTGTCCAATGGAGGCTAAGTCACCTGTGGAGGGGGTGAGCGTGCCCAGTTTTAAGCCATCGCTTCCGCCACTAGCGGGAGAAGTTGCGCCTTCTGTCGTGGGGCTTCCGCCTCCTGTGGTAGCTGTTTTTTCTTCACAAGCTGTTGTGAGGATGCTCGTGGTGAGGGTTGCGATCGCAATTGCAATTGTACAATAGGGTTTCCGTTGCTTGACTGATGTCAGTTT
>DOIX01000210.1:717-4186 GCA_003511885.1 Cyanobacteria bacterium UBA11153 | reverse complement strand
CTCCCTGAGTAAACAGTTTGATTTCCATCCAGTAATTGTCAACTGTCCATTGTCAACTGTCTACTGCTATATCCACTATCAACTATGAACTGCTTTGCCCTCCTCCCCAACCCCTCACCCCCCAAAAAAAAGTTACTTCACATAACTTAATAAACGAGCGTCGTCTGAAAGCCCCATAACTTCGTTGAGTTTATTGAAAATAATTTTTAATAATTTACGAATTTGCGTTATTTCAGCGATCGTGGTAGGATCATCCAAAGGCGAGCTAATAACCTCAAGCAAGTTAAATAGACTATTGCGCTCTACTTCAACACATAAAGCCGCGAACAACGGATAGAGGAAAGTTGACAATTATTTGATCTCCATCAAACCGTTTACTGAGGAAGGTTTTTCGCTTCTCTTCATGACGTTATCGATCCGATCTATAGCGAGGGATTAGAGGCTAGGGGATAGGGAAGAAAACTGTAAAATCAAGGGTTTGAGGAATTGAGAATGTCCTAACTGTACTGGGGGTTGCTATCAAGAAAAAATATGATGTGGTTTAGCGATCGCTAAAAATAGATTAATCAAGCCAAACCCCGATCTGGTAAAGAATAACCAATAACCAATAACCAAAAATTGGCTTTGGGAATAAATTAAGAAGTTAAGCCAGTAACCAGATAAAAGCAATTATTGTAAGTCCAGCCTTGATTCATACTCCAAGTACCTTTAAAAGGACGTACTAACCGATTAGCCCTGGACTTAACAACCACATCATAACTACCCGATCGCGAGCCACTTTAACCAAATAACTGTCAGGAGGTCAATCAAAAAGCGCACCAAACTATACCCAACAGCAGCCACAGCTAGCATCACGAGCAAAACATTCTTTTTTAAGAGGGGAAAAGTTGTATGAGACATAGGATTTAATGTTGGAGTGCTACTATCCTATATCTCTGGGTCAATGGGACTTATGCTGTCTTGTCAGTTGACATCCTTTTGGGGTTTGGTTTTTTTACACAGAGGTACGCAGAGGGTTTTTTGGCAGGAGTAGTGTGGGTATTTGGGAGAGGGGAAAAGGCTGGAAGCTATTGGGATCGAGCTTTTGACTTTTGAGTGGGTGACTTTTTATATATTTTGATTGAGAAAGATTACTTTTTATGAAAAATCATCAGCTAGAGAGCTAGTCCAGTAAAATGATTTGCATCGGAATAATTGCCAGTTCAGCGAGAATTAGGGATTGACATTCATAATTATCGCGATCGCGAAACAATAGTTTTTCATTGCTTTACACTTCTTTATTTTTGTTAAGTTGTTTTACTGAACTGGCGATCTAAGGATGAAAACGAATATTCTATAGGATTATTTTACAATAACGCTCTAGCCAAAAGAAACTATTAATAGTATATTAGATTATAGGTACTTGAAGTAATGTCCCTATTAAAGAGGGAGATAAAAAGTCATGACTTCTCAATCATCTGCTAGAGATATTAAGGAAAATTTACATAACATGGTAGGTTTTCAACTCCCTGTTCTCAATTGGTTTAAAAGAGCAACTAGTCGTTTAACAATTGGAAATAAGATTAAGTTGGGGTATGCCCTGGCTTTGGGAATTGCAGTTTTGGGAAGTGGATTTGGCATCGTAATTGGGGAATACTATCACGAACATGCTCTGGAACAAGAAGAAGATGCAAGGGAAGAAATGTATTTTTTTTCTAGCTTAGAAACTAGTATTTTAAGGGTAGAAATACAAGAACAAATATTGACAGATTTAGGGAACCAGCCAAGTCAATGGCAAAAAGAGTACGAGATTTTTGTCAGGCATATAGAGGATGTCCGTCGAGGCTGGAATGAATTTAAGGAATCAGAAGGTCATACCAAAGATAATCCGGGTATGGAAAAGCCAGGAGAAATTGAAAAATCTAGATATATTATCCAAAAATATCAGGTATTTTTGGAAAATTATTTGAATGAAATAGCCGGAATTTTTAAAGATTTAAAAAATTCAAATCGGACACCACAAGAATTAGAATCGATTCAGAAACGTCTTTTACAACTAAACAATAAAGAGCAATTTCTTGAGCTGGATAGCCTTGCCGATCAAATTTCTGAACTAACTGCATTTTCATCTGCAGAATATGAGGAAGCGGAGGAAAAAGGTTGGATGGCAGAGAAGCTGAGACTGGCTACTATTTTTACGAGTATTCTATTATCAGCGACGATCGCGATCGTTCTCTCTCTCTACACCAGTAAAGTTATCGCTCAACCGATCCAAGAGATTGCGGCTATGGCGGAGGAAATCGGTAAATCGGGTAATTTTCATCTCCAAGTACCTGTAACGACTAAAGACGAAGTTGGAGTATTAGCCACTGCATTCAACACCCTAATTCAAAGGATAGCCACGCGGAATCAAGAGCTTTTGCAGAAAAATCAGCAACTCGTGGAAACTCACAAACAACTAAATCAAAATATCCAAAATCTTAAAGAAACACAAGCCCAATTAATCCAAACCGAAAAAATGTCCAGCCTGGGCCAAATGTTAGCCGGAATCGCCCATGAAATCAACAATCCAGTGAACTTTATCTCTAACAATCTAGACTATGTGAATAGATATATCAAAGACATGATAGAATTAGTCCATATCTACCAAGAAGAATACCCAAATTCAACAACTGCAATCCAAGATAAGAAAGAAGAAATTGAATTTGATTTCCTCATTGAAGATTTACCGAAAATCCTGGATTCGATGAAAATGGGATCGGAAAGAATTCGTCAAATTGTCCAATCCTTAAAAAACTTTTCTCGGCGGGATAAAAATGAAATAAAATCCGTGAATATCCATGAAGGAATTGACAGCACCCTATTAATTCTCAATCATCAACTAAAACATGGGATAGAAGTAGTCAAGCACTATGGTGAATTACCTTTAATTGAGTGCTACCCAGCCCAACTGAATCAGGTATTCATGAATATTATCCAAAATGCGATTGATGCCCTCAATAGCGAATCTGATTTACCAAATAAGCAAATTACTATTGCAACAGAAATCGGGGGATTTAACCAAATTAGAGTTAGGATAGAGGATAACGCTTCTGGCATTCCTCCCGAAATTCAATACAAAATTTTCGATCCCTTTTTCACTACAAAAGATGTGGGGAAGGGTACGGGATTGGGATTGTCAATTTCCTATCAAATTATCAAGCACCATCAGGGTAAAATTGAATTAAAGTCCGATTTGGGGCAAGGAACAGAATTTGCGATTGCGCTACCAATTAAACAAAGAATGGCTAATAGCTAATGGCAAATATGGCAACTGCCCCATCGGTATTGACAGAAATAGGGTGATAAACAATGGATAGTTGACAATGGACAGTTGACAGGAAGGAAATCTGAGTAACTATCAACTATCAACCATCAACTATCAACTATCAACTATCAACTATCAACTATCAACTATAGCAATTCTAAATGAGTTGTAACAAGTGCGCGG
>DOIX01000210.1:0-583 GCA_003511885.1 Cyanobacteria bacterium UBA11153 | reverse complement strand
CTATCAACCATCAACTATCAACTGTGCCATCCCCCAAAAACTGTAATTATTGCTGATGCCAGACTTCATCAATAGGAGGAGGCTCTGGCGGCATTGCTCTTGATGGTACAGGTTTTTCATTTTCCTCAGAGGATTCGCTCAGAGAATGAATAGGGGTATTGGAACGAATAGTACTAACCCAATTATTATTAGTACTATTCCTGGGCTTGATTGTAGTAGTTGTAATCGGGGCATTCTTTTCCAGCAAACAACTAAGATGGTGCAAGCTTTCGCACAACTTGTACAAGTGGGCACAGCGGTAATCTGCCGCTTGCCAGTCACCTGCTTCCAGGGCTTCGGCATATCCTCGCTGCAATGCCCTGATTAATCTGAGTTGGGTTTCGATGATTGGGTAATTAATGCTCATTGATTTTGCTATTTTTCATGACACTTGGTCTATGCCCCTGATATTCTTGATTGTTTTTCCATCTCTTTACATACACATTCTGGCTCACTTCCAGCCAAGCGGCTAGTGGCAAAAGGTAAAATTAGGATAACTACACTGAATCTTTAAGAAGAGGCTTTCTGGCTAGGGGGTAGGGGG
>DOIX01000375.1:19033-20591 GCA_003511885.1 Cyanobacteria bacterium UBA11153 | reverse complement strand
GCTTGTATTTGTTCCACTGAAATGGGTTGTTGTGGTGCGGCGTTTTCTACTTCGGGCGGAAAGGGACGACTTGTGAAGGTATTTGTGGTAGTTGGTGGTGTGGATTGCTGTGAGTTTTTTTTCTGAATGTATTCGTGAGAACTCATAGATACCTCCGCTCACCTTCAGTCTGTTTCGATTTTACAGTTATCTGTCCTTTGTCTCTCCATAGCTTCACAAAACTTGATAAAATGGAATAGCTCTTTGACTAGACCTGTCTTCAAAAACCCTTTTCATTCTTGTTTCAAGCCTCTCACTTGTTACGAACTCATTTAGGGTTGCTATATCAACTATCAACTATCCTGAGAAACTTGCCAAGATAAAATACCATTATCTCCATCTAATTCAACAAATTGTCCGACGGGAAGTGCTGCATTGACACCATCATGACCGAAAGGCAAATCGCTGATAATGGGAATACCCAAATCGCCCAAGCGATCGCGTAATACTTCTGCTATTGTCCAACTTGGTATACCATGAGGGGCTTCGCAGCGACTAAAACGTCCCAAAGCAATGCCACAAACACCTTTAAATGCACCACTCATCCGCCACTGAGTAAGAATGCGATCGATCCGATAAGGAGCTTCTGTCACATCTTCTAAAGCGAGGATGGTTCCTTCTAGGGAAGGTTGGATAGGTGTACCTAATAAATGAGTAGCGACAGTAAGATTGGCGGGTAATAATCTGCCACTGACTTTTCCGCCACCCCAACCCACTCCAGTCAAAGGCTTAAGATGCCGTCCTTCCACAAGATCGAATAATCGATTAATCGACCATTCTGGTTCGGCTGCTATGGTAGTTAATACAGGTCCGTGAACTCCACAGATGCCTGAATGGTAAAGACTCCATAGCAAATTGGTAATGTCAGAAAAGCCAATTAACCATTTAGAATGTTGAGTTTTAAGTTTAGAGTTTTGAGTTAAGAATGATGAGGGAAGGGATAAATTTTCAGAGTTAGCCAAAATCTCAAATTCTTCCTGATTTTGACTGATGACTTGTGACTGATGACTTTTAATTTTAATACTCTCGACCTTTTCTTTGTTTCCTGTTTCCTGATTTTGAGTTTCCCACGTCCAATTTTCCAGAAGTCGGGCAGTACCATAGCCACCTCTAGTACAGAGAATAGCTTTACATTCAGGATTATGCCAAGCAGCAGCTAATTGCTGGCGGCGTAAAGCATCGGAACCTGCTAAGTAGCCATCTCTAGCATCCCAACCATCTGACATTTCCAGATGGTAACCGCGCGATCGCCAAATTTCTATACCCTTGTGGAATACCTCCAATTCTCGCAATGCCCCACTAGGAGTCACTACCTGAAGTAAGTCACCTGGTTTTAGGGGTGGCGGTAGCTGGTATGGCATATAGGAAGTATCAATCATTTGTGTTTGGTTGTCGGTTGTCAGTGTTTCTGGGATCTCTATGAGTTACGGTGAAAACCGAATTATAGCAAGGGACTAGGGGCTAGGGGCTAGGGACTAGGGAAGAAAGTCGTAAAATCAATGGTTTCAGGAATCGAGAA
>DOIX01000375.1:0-18859 GCA_003511885.1 Cyanobacteria bacterium UBA11153 | reverse complement strand
GGGACTAGGGAAGAAAGTCGTAAAATCAATGGTTTCAGGAATCGAGAACGCCTTAACCGCCCTGGCGGTTGCTATACTAATAACCTTTTTGAGTGGGTTATCCTGAAAGCATTGCACAGTAAAGAGCAGACTAGCGATCATCTTGGCTGATCGCGACAGTTACTTGAGAGCTGTGTCTTCCCGAGAACGCACCCTCCTCATCTCCTGTCCGACTACCCACTCTCCACACCCACCTTCCTTAAAGATTCTCTAAAATTTACTGATCTACCAAGCATCGACCTGCATTTTGTACAATGAGCAGACTGATGCGTAAATTGTCTGGCATTCATATTTTGTTACTCGTCATACTTTTGACAGAGGAATCCTGACAGCTTAATGAGTAGCGCAGATGGTTTTGAATAACCGACAATTTAACTAGTCAGTCTAACACCCATTAAGGGAACGTGTCTCCGCCGCTAGGAGGTTGTATGAGTCTTTCTGTGAATCGGGATACCGACTCACCCACTTCTTCTGACCAAAAGTCAAAAGAAACCAAAGGCGTGCCAAATAAGCACGCCACCACGTCAACCAGTGATTCTGCCAACAATACTAACTCAGTTGCTACAGGTAACTCAATCGGGATAATGCCACAACAGGTCCAGCGACAACAACCCATTCCACCGCCCAGCGAACCCATGCAGTACCGAGCTATCGGACTGATCCGAGGACAGTATATGCCATCTGCTGAACAATTAACACGAGGGACGCTCGTATCCTCCGACGGTGCGTTAATTGATGCTGTTTTGCTGGGGCGTGTCATGAGCCTGGTCAAAAATCATTTAGACTTGGCTCAACCACATCTCTGGGTTGTTTATCCCCGGACAAGACAAGAGGATGGGAATTTGCATGTTCAAATTGTCGGTGTGTGGGAACCGGAAAACCTGCATCGCCCTCTATCAACAGAATTACCGGAGGCTGAATCATCAGAGGTGCAACCAACACCAGAAGCGTCTTCAGAATTATCTGAATTAGACGATTCTTTTGCTTTTCAAGATGGCTATTTTTCCATTCGGGGTCAATTAATTTACCAGTCGAAAGAAGAGGGAAAAATTATCGTCAAAATTAAGCAGTCTCCCCGGAAAGAGTCAGAGACTATCAAGTTTTTCAAGTTAACCCTTAATGGTTTTCTAGGCGAGAAAGTTATTCGTCACTTCTGGGATTTGCACTTAAAACTCCATGGGAATACTTTGGTGATTGAGGATGGCAATGATATTGGTGCAATCCCGATGAGGAGACCAATGAACAGTAAGTTTCCCAATAAGAGACGACAGGGATCTGGAAAGAACTTCAGCAATCAGCGTCCGATTCCTAAAGGAGATGGTAAATCTGTGCCGCCTCCTAAACGTTCAACACCAATTCCCAAACCTGTTAAGCGTGGAGATTAGGATGGGTTGAGGCTAAAAGAGTTGTTAGTTTCAAATTTGAAACTAACATTTTTAACTCATTGGCTCTTTACTAAAATAGAAAGCCGATTTATTTTAATAAATCGGCTTTCTGCTCAGATAACTGTTCTAAAAATAACAATAAGCTGTTTGGCAGCTAAATTGGATAGCGATAATTATTATGAGGTATGAGATAAGGGGGAAGAGTAAATATCCAATGCAAGTGATGGCTTAGATTATCAAATAGACATCTCCAAAATATAATTTCGGGATCTTTTATCTATGTAAATGTCAATGGGGCTACCAGGTGAAAAAATAGATAAACTCCCAGTCCATCAACGCCACCTCCCACAACAGGAACGAGATTACCCAAGAAAACTGCGATCGCAAATAAGGCAATTAGTTGTAAAATCAGGATACTCATGGCGATCTACATGTCTAAATCGTTCTAAAATACAAGATAATGAAGGATTTTTTCGATAATCTCGCTCGTTTCCCTCGTTTCCTGATTAGCATCTCTTTAGGGATCTTTTTTGCCCTCTTCGGACAGTTTAAACCGTTAGTCAAGAATCCTGTCAGCGCGATCGCACTAGTTGGCTTGCTTGTCGGTATCTTTATGTTTTTAACCTTTACCCTCCAAGCCATGCTAGGGTTGAATTCGGTGTAAATTTACAATTTTTACCTCAAATAGCCCGTAATACAACAAAGGGGGCGTTATGTCAACAAGTCGCCGTGTTTCTCGGATTTCATCGCTGATTCAGCAAGAAGTCAGCCAAATGTTGATTAACGAAATCAAAGACGATCGCGTGGGTGCGGGAATCGTCAGCGTCACAGATGTGGATGTTTCCGGAGATCTTCAGCACGCTAAAATCTACGTGTCCATCTATGGTACGGATGAAGCGAGGGCTGCTACTATGGCTGGCTTAAAGTCGGCTACTGGTTTTGTCCGCCGAGAATTGGGCAGACGGGTGCGGCTGCGTCGGACTCCGGAAGTGTTATTTGTCGAAGATCGAGGTTTAGAAAGAGGCGATCGCATGTTAACACTTCTGAATCAATTATCTCAAGAGCGTCTGAGTAAGGGACTAGAAGAGGTTATTCCCACAGCGGAGGATTGAGTTGGGGAGAGATGGAGGGATTGGGTGTGGGGAAATCTTACTCCTTTTCCACTTGAAGATTATAGCGGTTTGCAGTTGGATAAAGTACACCCCAGAAACCAACACCCCAGAAACCAACACCCCATAAACCAACACCCCATAAACCAACACCCCATAAACCCGGTTTCTTTAAGAAACCGGGTTTCTCTGTATCTCACTCACCTAAAAAGGGATATTTCCCTACTCCCCAATCCCCAATCCCTTCTATGAAGAAAAATAAAGACTTTGATCCAGAAAAACTGGCTCGGTTATAAACTAAACCTAACCGACTGACAAATTTATAACCAAAATCATCAGGGTGAAATAAAATGGGTAGCCGTCGCCACATTAAGGAGTATTGACTGATACAAATGCTCCAGCAACAGAAACGAATGCTCAGACTCCTGCGGTAGAAGCGCCATCAACAGAAACGAATCCTGAGACTCAACCAGACAAAGAGAAACGTTTTGGTTACAACGCCCTGAAGATTCCAGTATTTGCGCCACCAATTCAGGCGAAATTGGGGATAGGTGAAGTTGCCAATAGTGAATTTCAGGAGGGAAATTCTCAAACACCGTTAGCTAGTGCTGAGTCTCAGTTACAACAGCCACAGGAAGTTTTGTTATCATTCCTCCTCAGACCCACGGACAAGCAATTATCAACGATGCTGGCATCAGTGATGGAGAAGTTATTTGTTGATAGCAATACAGCTAAGGCAATATTAGCTGCTATGCTTGAGGGTACTGGCGAGGAATCTTGGCTGAGGCAGCGGCAGATTTCTTATGGTGCAGATGGACAAGAATATGTAACGGTAATCGTTAATATAGAGCTACTAAAGGAGTATTATTCTCAATCAGCAAAGGCAACACCACTTTCATCAGGCACAGAAGTTCAGACGATTGGGATTGTGGCTAATCAATCAGGAGTAAATTTGCGAGAGAAACCTGCGACTGATGAGAAATCTGCGATTATCAAAAATTTGCCGTTTAATACAAGAGTATTTGTCGATAAAGCACTTCCTGGTGATTGGTATCGCGTCACGCTGACAAGTGGAGAGTATGGCTCAAGTGGAGAATACGGCTATGTAGCGGCATCAAACATTAAAACAAATTTACCAGAACCAAATGCTAGACTTCACAAGATTGCATCGGGAGAAACTGCCCTTGTAATTGCCCAAAAGTATTATGGCAATGCCGTACAACCCGGTCAAGATTTACGTTTCTATGTCAATGTTCTCGTCTACGTCAATCCTGGTGGCGGAATTTATAAGCCAAATCCTGAAGCTTCTTGGGAAAATACACTAACTAAAGAAGGCTATTTAATTTGGATTCCTTCTCTTGAGTTTGCCTCCCTGCTTAAAGGACAAGTTCAGTCGGGTTCGATTACTTATTCAGCTTGGAATCAGGTTAAGGAAATTACCACCTTGGCGGGAAATTTTGCTCTGGGTGGGGGAGCCTTTGTCGCAGGTTTGCTTAATGGTGCGCTAGAATCTCTGTGGGATACTTTGGTTGGTTTCAAAGATTTGGCGGTATTGGCTTGGGAGATAGTAGAGAGTTTATTTAAAGGGACAATTTTAGCTGATGCGAAACAGCTTTGGGATAGTTTATCTCAATTGAATCTCGAACAATTAATTGAAGCTGGAATTGAGCATTTAGCTGAAAAATGGAATCAACCGGATTTACTGAAACGGTGGCATTTTCGGGGTTGGTTGTGTGGTTATGCCATTGCTGAATTGGTAATGTTAGTCTTCAGTGAGGGTATTCTCACGGTAATTAAAGGGGCGGCTAAGGCTGGGAAATTATCGGAAATTATCGCTAAATTTCCTAAAGTTGCTGAGTTGGGGCAGAAGGCAAAAACTTTAGGTGGGGATAAGGTTGAAAGGTTGCGGATTGCACTCAAAACTAGCCAACCGCTGTTAGTGGCGCGTCAGTGGGCGGCGAATGTATTGCGAATTCCGGCAGAGATTTTGCAGGATTTGAGTGTGGAGGCGATTGAGAGGCTGAAGCAATTACCTCGATGGGCGAGGGATCGTTTTAGTGAGTTGAATCATGGGGCGATGCGTCGGGTTTTGGGGTGTGCTTCGCCTTGTAAGGTTGATATACAGGAGGTGCAGAGATATTTAAGGAATCTGGCGGCTGATGCTGTTGCTGGTGCCAAGAGGTTGACTACGGCTGAGGAGGTGATTAATGCGCTTCCTACTGAGTTATTGAATTTGACTAAATTGAGGGAAAAACTTGCGAAACCGGAGTTAATGAATATCATTAGGCGGGCAGAGTTGACAGATCTTGACTTCGCCAAAATGAGAGATTTTATAACTAAAAATATTGTGGGAAATAAAACCGATTCATACAACGTATTCACTCAATATTTGAGTGCTGTAGTTCCCTCAAAACTTGGACCTGATTTGAATAAGTTTATTGAGTTTGCTGAACCGATGGATGACTCTACAGGCCGAGCTTTGAGAGGAGCAATGTTTGAGAACTTTGCCAAGCTTCATGTTCCTGAATTTCAAGGTTTAGAGAGAGCCACCTTTAAAGTACCTGGGTATAAAAATAGCATCGTCAATGTAGATCTATTTGACCCTGCAAATGGTAAAATATGGGAGTTTAAGTATCAAAAGACTCCATTAGCTAGTCAAGAGTTGGATAAATATGTTCCCATAATTGGTCAAATAACTATAGACGAATTATATGAGGCAAAGACAGCTAATTTTGTGTTTCCAACTAGAGATTTAGCCGAACTAAATTATGGCAAACTGAAGGCACGACCAGCTCACAGTGTATTCTATCTAGAACAACTTCCAAATCAAGCAACTAGACCAGTTGAACTACAGTAACAGGAAATCTTGAAAAGCGCTCATAACTAAGTAGATAACCCATGTCTATTATAGAGATTTTCCACTACTACTTGACTAGAGATAGCACTACTTTATTGACTGAACAAAAGGTGACAATCCAACAAGAGGATATATGGAACGAGAAAGTCAACAGCCGTTGCACAGAAAGTTACTTGGCTATTTTATGGTTGATAGCATTTATGGTGCTTGTTTAATAGTTGACTGGCGTTATTGCGTAGAGAGTCTAGATTATCCCAGTGGAGATGAGGAGTATCCTCAAATTATTATTCCCACTGATGCCGAGAGCGATCCTAGAGTGCCGAGATACTATGAATTGGGATACATTCCCGCTGGAGTATATCCCTCAATTGATTTAAGATCTGATGGCAGACAGGAAGCAGAAATTACTGAATACGTTGATATTCCAGTTTATGTCATCAGTAAAGGAGATTTCCCTACAAGTATTTATGTGGACATCGAAGGGTGGATACCCAGATTAGAAATTGTAGATGAGGAGCCACAACCTACCGTACAAACCGAAGAATTTGACTGGATAGAAACTAGAAATCACCTGACTCGCAAGTTATTCGGCTATGTTAGTGCTACAGGGGGTGGAATTCTAATTTGTAATATGGATTTGGTGAGACTGTGCCGCAATTACCACAATTGTCTGAGCGACGACAACGAAATTATAGCACCGCCAGAAGGAGAAAGTCCAGGTTTTCGCACTGGGGTTGTGGCTCATATTCCTGAAGAATTACAAGATAGGGAATTTCCTGTTTATGGGGAGTATGAAGGTGATTTACTTAAGAGAATCACTGTTGAGATTGATCGGGCTAATTAAGTGCCAATAAATCTAAATTTACCCAAACTAAAACCCATAACACTGGAGAATTCATCCTTGACCTATGTCTGTAGTACCTGGGTTATGCCCAAAAGCAAAATTCAGATCCCAATCTGCTCTTTTTCTGGGACTTTAGGCACTGAAACATCAATTGAGAAAGATATTTGTTTTATGCGCTGGCGCAGTGAAGAACTTATTAGCCTTGTGAAAAGCAGCAAGGGAATTATTCTCGATCTGCGACAAATCAGCTTTGAGACAAATGTAGTTTTAGATGTGGTTCCGTCAGTAATCCGCAGCAGGCAATATCTAGTGCGCGTTGTGGTGCGTCCGGAAGCATTTGATACAGTTAATGGTTCATTTTTTCCCAATGAAATTACAACTGATTATGAGAGCATATTTTCTGACATAGCCTTTGAGTTAAAGGATTACAGACTGGACAAATATCGCCAGATCCAGGAAAGACCACAACTTCCTCCCCCTCAACTGATACCTGTATCTTTGGATATTAGTTCAATCGGCTTTGAGTGTTACACTTGGCGCTATAATCGGGATGTTTCAGACTCAGGATATGTTGTATTTCAAGGGCAGTATCGATACGGTTCAGCGGGAGCAGAGGACGCTCTTTTGATCAAATGGCGACTTAATCAGTTTTGTGATGCGCTTGGGCCAAGTCGGTTGATAGTTGATTTGCGAGAATTGGACTATCAGTGGGGGGATGACTTGAGTCTCTATCCCTTTCATTTCCTCGATCCGGAAAGTAAGATTTGCTTCATACTCACTCCTCAACAAGTTTCCTACTACAAGAGTACTATCTACCCATCAAATATTTGTATAGATGAGGTGGCAGCTTTAAGAGATCTAGGTTGTATTTAAGGCATTTAGCCGAGGAATGGAATCAACCAGATTTTATCAAACAGTGGCATTTTCGGGGTTGGTTGTGCGGTTATGCTATTGCTGAATTGGTAATGTTAGTCTTCAGTGAGGGTATTCTCACAGCAATTAAGGGGGCGGCTAAGGCTGGGAAATTATCAGAAATTCTCGCTAAATTTCCTAAAGTTGCTGAGTTGGCGCAGCAGGCAAAAACTTTAGGAGGTGACAAGGTTGAAAGGTTACGGATTGCACTCAAAACTAGCCAACCGCTGTTAGTGGCGCGTCAGTGGGCAGGGAATGTATTGCGAATTCCGGCAGAGATTTTGCAGGATTTGAGTGTGGAGGCGATTGAGAGGCTGAAGCAATTACCTCGATGGGCGAGGGATCGTTTTAGTGAGTTGAATCATGGGGCGATGCGTCGGGTTTTGGGGTGTGCTTCGCCTTGTCTAGTCAATTTGCAGGAGGTGGAGAGATATTTAAAGAATTTGGCGGCTGATGCTGTTGCTGGTGCGAAGAGGTTGACTACTGCTGATGAAGTGATTAATGCGCTTCCTACTGATTTATTAGATACAACAAAAATAAGAAGTGTCCTCGCTAGAGAGAAAACAGGTTTAATGGACTTCATCAAGAAGGCAGATATCACAGATCTAGACTTGGCAAAGCTTAGGGATTTTATAACTAGAGATCTAAGCAGTAATGAACAAGAATCAAAAAATGTCTTTACTAGATATCTGAATGCTTTAGTTCCCTCAAAAACAGGTCCGAATATCAACAAATTCAACGAATTATTGCTAAATCAAAAGGGACCTTCAATTAGCTCTTCAAAAGGACAAATGTTTGAAAATTTTGTGAAACTGTATGATCGTGACTTTACAAACCTACAGAAAGCCACTTTCAAACGTCCTGGGTATAAAGAAACTAGGACAGCCGATTTTTTTAACCCTGATACAGGAGAATTATGGGATTGTAAATACCAGCCTTCAGCAAAATTAGATCAGGAGAAGATGAATAACTATAAAGCCATAATTGATTCCAAAATGGCAGATGATACTGGAGCAGTAGCGAGATCAGCCAGCTATTTATTCCCGACTCAAGAGATAGCAATAAATAATTATGCAGAACTAAAGAAACGGGGATTTAAAGTATTCTTTATAGAACCATCTAATGATACAATCATGAAAATAGAGTTGCCATAAAGTCAATTATGACAATCAATCAATAAGTAGTTAATCGGCCTCTAGATAGAAAGCATATTTCCAAATTATTCATGATTGAAATCTAGGCTGCGGCAGAACTTCTGATAGATTCTAATTTAGAGATAAATAAAAATTTATGGAACTAAAAATTGAGACGCGATTAACGCAACAATTACTTGGCTATTTTATTCTTATAGGAGGTTATAGTAGCTGCATAATATTTGACTGGGGTTACGGTTCACGGTGTCTAGATTACTTGGGTGACAGCGATAATGACTATCAAGTTGTAATTCCGACGAAACACTCAGAATCAGGTTATATTCTAGCTGCTGTTCAGCATCCTATTGAATTAATCGACGCTCAAGGGAATAGTTTTGATTCTGCAAGTCTTTTAGAGCCTGAAATTCCAGTTTATGGTGAGTATGAAGGAGATTCTCTCAAAAGAATCACTATTGAAATTGAGCTTTGGATAGGAGAGAGACAAAAGTTAACAACAGATATTGAACAGCCTGGATTGCCAAATAGAAGCTCCCAAATCATCCGGAATTTACTTGGCTACGTTACTTCTACTGGTGGCGCAGTTATAATCTGTGATATGGATATGGTTAAATTGTGTATTAATTGTGCCGATTATAATAATCAAATTACAGATGAGATGGCAGAAGAAAACCCTAGCGTGCTTCGTATTGGAGTTCGATTTAGTCTGCCAATAGATGATAAAGAGATCCCTGTCTATGGTGAATATGAAGGTAATAGACTTAAACGAATTACTATTGAAATTGCTAACTCTAATTCATGAAACAACAAAGTAAAGATCCGGCAACTAGAAAATTACTAGGCTATTTTATGGTTGATGGTAGTTCTAGTGGTTGCTTGATTGTGGACTGGTTATACTCTAAAGAAAGTTTAAATTACTTTAGTGGAGATGATAATCATCCGCAAATTATAATTCCGACTGATGCCGATATCGATCCTGGATTTCCGAGATTTCACGAGTTGGGATACATTTCTGCTGGAGTTTATCCTTCAATTGAATTGAGAGACAATGACAGACAGGAACAAGAAATTCGCGAATACGACATTCCCGTTTATGCCATCGCTACAGGAGATTCCCACACAATTATTTCTGTAGAAATCGAGGAATGGATACCCACATTAAAGATTCTAGATGAAGCACAAGAGGAGGAGATTAAAAAGAAAATATTTGAGCCAGAATTATGTGGCTTGCTAGGAACTAAACAGGCTCTACGTCGCCATAAATTCGGCTACGCCACTGCTACAGGGGGTGGCATCCTCATTTGTGATATGGATTTTGTCAGAATGTGTCGGGAATACCATGATTGTATCGGCAATCAAGTTATAGTGTCAGCAGATGGGGAAGAATCTCCAGGTTTTCGTGCTGGAGTTATAGCTCTCATTCCTGAAGAATTACAAGATAGAGAATTTCCTGTTTATGGCGAATATGAAGGGGATTTACTTAAGAGAATCACTATTGAGATTGCTGAGAATAATTAATGGAAATAGAAGTTAAAGGGCAGTTGAATCTACAATTAAACTAAAACGCTGGCATTTTCGGGGTTGGTTGTGTGGTTATGCCATTGCTGAATTGGTAATGTTAGTCTTCAGTGAGGGTATTCTCACGGTAATTAAAGGGGCGGCTAAGGCTGGGAAATTATCGGAAATTCTCGCTAAATTTCCTAAAGTTATTGAGTTGGGGCAGAAGGCAAAAACTTTAGGAGGTGACAAGGTTGAAAGGTTGCGGATTGCACTCAAAACTAGCCAACCGCTGTTAGTGGCGCGTCAGTGGGCAGCGAATGTATTGCGGATTCCGGCGGAGATTTTGCAGGATTTGAGTGTGGAGGCGATTGAGAGGCTGAAGCAATTACCTCGGTGGGCGAGGGATCGTTTTAGTGAGTTGAATCATGGGGCGATGCGTCGGGTTTTGGGGTGTGCTTCGCCTTGTAAGGTTGATATACAGCAAATTCAAAGTTACCTTAGAAATCTTGCTGTTAAGGGAGCTACTGGTGGAAAGAGGTTGTTGTCAGTAGATGATATTTTAAACGCTCTGCCGCAAGGAGTAAATACAACCGCTCTTTTGCCAAAACTCCGAAAAGGGCCAATGCTCGAAGCTATTAAACAGGCACAGCTCACAGACCTCGATTTCAGAAAGTTAGCCGACTTTATGGATAGCAGGATGACAGCAAGAAATGTTAAAGAAACTTTTACTGCCTACTTGAACGCTGTAGTTCCTTCCAAAATTGGACCTGATATCAATAGGTTTAATGAAATAGCCGAGGCTATAGTAAAAATTGAAGACAGACAAGGTTCAGCATTAAAAAGACCTATGTTTGAAAATTTTGTTCGTTTATATGTTCCAAATTTAGAAAATTTACAAAAAGCTTGGATTCCTGTATCTGGAGGTAAGCCAAAAAGGTTAGATGGTTTCATTAAATCTACAGGAGAAATATGGGAGATCAAACATCAATTCGATAAAGCTGTTCCTGAAGAACAAGCACTATTCTACAATTCCTATATTGGCAAGGATGTATTGTTAGATTTAAAAGATTCAACACAAGTAGCTAAAGTCACATCTCTAAATTATTTATTTCCTGCCAAAGAAGCAGCATTGAAAAACAAAAAATTCCTGCCATATGGCATTAATATATTTTATACAGAACCAGCAAACAATGGAATCAACATAGTAAAGATGTTGCTAGATTAAACAAGAACATATTTTTTTACTTTAGTCTAAGCCAAACTTAAACCACACTTAAAATAAAAAAATAAGATGCAATTAAATCAATATTTACTAGGCTATTTTTTACTTGTTGGCAACAGTAGTTCTTGTATTATCATAGACTGGAATTACGGCTCTTTGTGCCTAGATTACGGTCTTGATGACCAAATTATAATTCCGACACAATCCGATTTAGGTTATATTCGTCCTGGGGTATGTTTTGATATCGCAATAACGTTTGATAGAGAAGTGGAAGCACCTAGTAATATCGAAATTCCTGTTTATGCCAATTATAAAAACGACTCGATCTTAACTGTTTTTATTGATATCGATCTTTGGATACCAGCGATAGATATAATAAAGGGGCAAGAAATGATAACCGATCAACAAAATCACAATTATTCATACAAAAATAGGATAAATGAACGAAAATTAATGGGTTATGTCACAGCTACCGGACAGGCAATTTTAATTTGTGATACAGACATGATTCGGATGTGTGAGAGCAATATAGATTATAATAATTCCCAAATAACAGTTCCACCAGATGGTGAAACTATAGGTTTCCGAGTCGGTGTTATCGCTGACATTAAACCAAAATTAGATGACAGAGAATTTCCTGTCTATGGCGAATATGAAGGGGATTTACTTAAGAGAATCACTATTGAAATTACCGATTCTAATTTGTGAAAGAAGAAAGTCAAAAACAGTTAAGCCGAAAACTACTCGGCTATTTTATTCTAATGGGTGGTGAGAGTAGCTGCATTATATCATTTAATATAATAGGCAATATGTGATTAAATTTAACAGCTTAACAGCAATGGGATTAAACCAATATTTACTAAGTTATTTTCTACTTGTTGGCAACAGTAGTTCTTGCATTATCATAGACTGGATTTACGGCTCTTTGTGCCTAGATTACAGCCTTGATGACCAAATTATAATTCCGACACAATCCCATTTAGGCTATATTCGTCCTGGGGTGTGTTTTGATATCGCGATAACGTTTGATAAAGAAGTAGAATTATCTAGTAATATTGAAATTATTGAGATTGCTGAAAATAATTGATGGCAGTGGAAAATCAAGCACAGTTGAATCGAAAGTTAATCGGCTATTTCATGTTTGATGGGATAGGTAGTTCTTGTTTAATAGCTGATTGGTCTTATTCTCTAGAGAGCCTAGATTATTGTGGGGATGACGAGTCCCCGCAATCTCTAATTCCGATAGATGCTGTGGGGCATAACTTGATTCCGGAAAAATACTATGATTTGGGATACATTCCCGCTGGAGTTACTCCTGTAATTAAATTCAAAAATGTAAATTACCAAGAAATTGATGAATACATTGATATTCCAGTTTATGCAATTTTTCGAGACGATCATATCCACGATATTTCTGTGAATATTGAAGAACGAATACCAGCCGTAAATATTATTTACGATGAGGAAGGAGAAGCACAGTTAGATTTACAAATAGAAGAATGTGGTTCGTCAATTCATAAAAATTATTTAGAGAGAAAGTTATTCGGCTACGTTACGGCTACCAGTGGCGGTATCCTAATTTGTGATATGGAATACGTGGGATTGTGTCGCTCTCATTATCATTATAAAGGTCACCAAATTATAGTGCCAGCAGATGAGACAGGTTTTCGGGCTGGAGTTGTGGCTCATATTCCTGAAGAATTACAAGATAGAGAATTTCCAGTTTATGGCGAATATGAAGGGAATTTACTTAAGAGAATTATTATTGAAATTGCTAATGCCAATTAATGGAACGATAAATTCAAGAGCGGATGTGGTACACTAGCTATCTCAAACGGCAAAAATTAATAGGTTAGATTAGATATACTCAAAAAAAAACTATAATTTATGACCAACTATCCCCATGTCATCTCCCTACCCAATCTCAACTCCCTCTCTCTAGAAGCACTAGTCGCCCAAATGGTAGTAATCCGTGCATCTGGCTACCTATTTGACCATCAAATTCAGTACCCAATGTGGGAACCTCCAGCCTCTAAGTTACAGCATTGGATTCAAGATTTGGGGGTAGGTGGGGTAATTTTGCTGGGAGGAAGTGCCCCAGAATTGAAACTGCGATCGCAACTTCTCCAAAGTTGGGCAAATATCCCTCTCCTGATTGCTGCTGATATTGAGGAAGGAGTTGGGCAACGCTTTCCTGGTGCTACTTGGTTTCCCCCACCCATGGCAATTGGTGCGGTAGCCTTAAAAGATATGGCAAAAGCCCAACAATATGCCCAGGAAATGGGAAAAGTCACTGCTACAGAAGCGTTAGCTATTGGCATCAACTGGATTTTAGCACCTGTGGTTGATGTGAATAATAATCCTGAAAATCCAGTGATTAATGTCCGCGCTTTTGGCGAAACTCCGGAAACAGTCAGCCAACTGGCTTGTGCTTTTATTCGGGGAACCCAAGATTATCCCGTATTAACGACAGCAAAACATTTTCCCGGACATGGAGATACGGCAACTGATTCCCATCTAGATTTACCAATTTTACCCCATTCACGATCGCGACTCCATCAAATAGAATTACCTCCCTTTCAAGCCGCAATTTCTGCTGGCGTGGATACAGTGATGACAGCCCACTTATTGATTCCTAGCTTAGACGCACAATATCCCGCTACTTTATCCCAGGGAGTTTTAACAGACTTACTCCGACAAGAGTTAGGCTTTGAGGGACTAATTGTCACCGATGCCTTAATTATGGGCGCGATAGCGAAGCGCTGCTGCGAAGCGCAGATCGCAAATCGCTATGGTGGGGATGAAGCCGCCGTGATGGCAGTTGAAGCAGGTGCAGATATTTTGTTGATGCCTCTCAACCCAGAAACAGCCATTCAAGCTATCTGCGATGCCGTAAAAATGGGCAGAATCTCACATGAGAGAATTCTCTCATCAGTAAAACGGATTTGGCAAGCGAAAAGTAAGGTAATGGATAGTTTTCCTCTCAACTCCACCACAGAAAACTTCCTCCAAAAAGTTGCCCAACCCCTTGCTGTCACCACAGCAAATCATATTCTCCTAGATTCCCTGAAAATAGGTGGTTCCCTACCTTTAGCCACATCACCTACCCACAGTAATGTCCAACTACGCAATCTCATTTTGGTAGATGATGTCTTAGCTTGCGACTTTTTGGGGCGAAATGCTCCCGCGATCGATATCCCCAAACAATTAGGATACAAATTACAATGGCTTGACCGCCATACACTACCAACGACAGATGATACAGACCACCTTCCTGGTTCCCAACCAACTCTGCTACAATTATTCATCCGGGGCAACCCATTTCGGGGAACTGCTGGAATGATGGTAGCGGCAGAGATTTGGGTTAAGAAATTGTTAAAGAATCATGATTTCCAAGCTCTAGCCATTTACGGTAGTCCGTATATCCTGGCGCAGTTGCTCAGAGACTTGCCACCCCAAGTACCATATTTCTACTCCTATGGGCAGATGCCAGAAGCTCAAGCGATTGCCATGAACTTATTATTTTCCCAAACTACTCCAGGCAGTGGCTTAACAGAATTCATTTAAGTTTTGTTAATTTTCTCGAAGCTAGCTAACATAGGATATCGGAATGTCTTAGCCCAGCTAGACGGGCTAAGGTTCATTTTGAGCGGGAAGCTAAGAATCCCGCAGGATTCCCGACAAGGTTTTCCATCGAAATCTTAACCTTTAGTAATATTTATTATAAATCATCGGTAATTTGTAACTTTCTATACTGAACCAAATTTATTTTCACGCTAGCCATTTTTCGATTATAGTTAGAGAGTAGCTGAATTTAGACCAGGCCAATTACTATGAGTCCTACGATTGTTAACCCTGTACGCTCTACCCCCTCCGTCCGTTACTCCCTGGACGTGATTCAAGAAGAAGCCCGTAAATTAGTGGAGAAAGGGCAAGTCAGCCGTCAGCAGCCAATATATGTCTTATGCCAATACATTCCAGCCCGTGAATGGGTTTGCGTTGAATGCGAACTAGAGCAATGCGACTTCCTGCTTAGAGACAGAATCGGGGACTTGATTGGTTCCGAGGAATGGGATAACGATTAGAGTTAATCGAGTCAGGAGAACACTGTTTGGTGTGGCTCCAGCTAATGCGGATCTCAATTTGGTAGGTACGATCGGAGACGCTTGACTGGATGCTCAAAAAGCTAACCATTACACTGAAATCTAACTAGCTCAAATCTGATTGTCTCACTCCCATCCAGGAAGCCATAGCTTAAATCCAGCATCAGGAAAAGAAAACTTCCCTGATGACAAAGTAGGAGGGAGAAATTTGGAATTAACGCCTGCGGCTCAAAAACAGCCGACTCCTTTGGTAGAAGCAGGAGGACTGCTGTCAAAATGAGCAAGTTAAGTACCTATGGGTATGTTGATCAAGTTTTGTTTGGCACAGATAAGGGAAAATCTGTTTAAATTGCTTTTAAAAGTTGGGTCATTAATTTTACCGGAAACGTAACCAAAGCCCCGGTTTTCTAAATCTGGGGATGCAGTGCAAAAGCATTGACTGCTCCAAGCTCTGAAAAAACCGGATTCTCAGACGAAGTGAAGTGACGGGTTAAAACCACATCGCTTCACTTCATCTCCAGAGAGATTTTCATCAAACATTGGCGCAATGATAAATGACAGGTCGATCGCAGAAAGTGACATCCTCCTAGACCAAATCAGAGATTATGGTCTAGGCTTCTTCTAACTGTGTAACTAAACTCTTCAATGCTATATGTATGAGTAGGGGCACGAGATTTCGTGCCCCTCGAACCAGTATTTGGCAAATCTTGACACTTGCTTAAGCATTTTTGAGCAAATGTTTGAATAAATTTTCTTTCACCATCATCTGCCGCATTACCTCGAGTAGATATTGTTGAGCCTCTTCCTGACTGAGAGCTTTGACTTGCTCTTGGAAAACCTTCATCTTGAATTGTTGCTCCAAGGTTAGTTGTATGGGGATTTCCATAAGTTGACTCCTTTTGTCTTGTTCGTAGAACAGGGCAACAAAAACATTTGTCTTTATGACCTGTCCTTTCGGGGTTGTGAACTACTCTAGCACTTGATTTACAAAGTGTCCACTTTGTCAAGCGATTAGTAATTAAATTAACAAAATTTAATATACTCTAGAGTCTGAGTTGATATAGCCAGGGACTAGGGGCTAGGGGCTAGGGGCTAGAGCAGAAAGCTCTCAAATCAATGGACTTCTCCAGAAATTAGGTTTGACTTTAGGCAGGGTAAGGGTTTGAGATTATTTTTTGGAGAGTCCAATGGTTTGAGGCATTGAGAATGTCTTAACTGCCCTGGCGGTTGCGATACTTCCGATCGATGCCCGAGCAGGAAATCACAGCTAGTCATCCCAATGGTCAAAGATCCTGGTACTTCTAACTTGTTTAACCTGACTTTATAATCGAGGGAGTATTAAAAAAGACAATTTGTAACACACTTGTATTCAGGAACTCACGTCGATGGACGCAATGGAATTTTTTCAGCTTAGTGCTGGCAAATGGCGATCGCAACGTACCACCCATCACCTCGCCTTCAAGCGGGTAGAAGCTGGAGAATCGGATATCGAAGTAGCCACGTTAACCGCAGAAGATCCCCAAGTAGTGGAAATCTGCCAATTACATCAAGTTAACCCCGACTTGGCTGCGGGAGGAGCGCTGGTACGTTGGCTGGGGACAATGGCATGGGATAAAAGTGAAGGGGAAAATCACCAAGGCTCCAGCGTGATGGTGATTGTCCCAGATCCAGGTAATCCTCGACAAGGTAGCTTACTGAGAGAAAGAGGTTATGCAGAAATTGTCCCTGTAGCAGGACGTTATCTAATGGATGATGAAAATGCACTAATTCTCCTCACCGAATATGAAACAATGAGTTCTGAAGAACGTTTCTCCTTTATTAGCCCAGATGTGCGGATGCGGACTAGTACAGTGAAGCGCTTTGGTGGATTTAGCACCGCCTCCTTGTGCGTGGAAACCCGTGTTGCGTCGGATCCCAATTCTGGAAATCCACAAGATATAACCCCCCAACAAGCAAAGGAGATGTTAACAGCCAGACAGTCTTACTCCATTTTCGGTTTTTGATAGGGAATCGGGAATCGGGGGACAAGGGAGACAAGGGGACAAGGAAGAAATTTTTTTGTCTTTCCCGAGCCAATAGCCCCTAGTCACTAGCCCCTAGCCCCTAATCCCTAATCCCTCTAAACTACGTCGGAGGATATCGAGGGCATAACAGGCGCTAAGATGACGAATCAGATCCCGACTGCGCTCTTTACCCAATTGATATTTAAAAGATTCCACATTACCATCAGGCTTTGCCAAACCGATGTAAACCAAACCGACTGGTTTAGCTTCCGTACCCCCATCAGGGCCAGCAATTCCCGTAATACTAATACCCCAATTGCTACCAAGGAGCGATCGCACTCCGGTTGCCATTTGCTGGGCTACGGTTTCGCTGACTGCCCCAAATTCTGCTAATTTTGATTCTGTCACTCCCAATACAGCAGTTTTGACAGAATTATGATATGAAATCACACCCCCTAAAAAATATTCAGAGCTACCAGGAATATTTGTTAGGATACTTCCCAAACCTCCACCCGTACAGGATTCGGCAACGCTGACAGTTTGATTAGCATCCTTTAATAATTGCCCCACCACAGAAGCTAAAGTATCGGTATTTGCACCAAAATAATCAGCACCAGCAATTTCAATGAGTTGTGCTGCCACAGGTTGAATTAACTCTTGTGCCTCTGCCTGAGAAGCAGCGCGTGTGGAAACTCGCAATCTCACTTCTCCACCAGAAGCATAAGGTGCAACAGTAGGATTAGTCAGATGGAAAAAAGGCGCGACTTTTTCTGCCAAAGCTGATTCGCCAATACCCCAAAACCTTAGAGTGTGACTGTAAATCATGGTTTTGCCCCAACCCAAACTTTTGAGATAAGGTACTGCTGTTTCCTGCCACATCCGGTACATTTCACTGGGGACACCCGGAAAAGTGAGAATGGTTAAATTAGGGCGAGGTTGCCAAATAATTCCAGGTGCAGTACCAGTAGGATTAGGTAAAACTGTCGCACCTTGGGGAATTAATGCTTGTTTGCGGTTATTGGCGGACATCTCCCGTCCCCGCTGGGCAAATTTATGGGCAATATCTTCGATAACATTAGGATCTTCTACTAAGGGCACGCCAAAAAACTCAGCAATGGTTTCCGTGGTTAAGTCATCCGGTGTTGGCCCCAAACCACCAGTGAAGATAAGGAGCTCCGCGCGATCGCAAGCTATTGCTACTATTTCTTTTAAACGAGTTGGATTATCACCCACTACAGTTTGATAATAGTGGGGAATGCCCAACTCCGCCAGCTCTCTAGCTAAATATTGAGAATTACTATTGAGAATTTCTCCTAGTAATATTTCTGTGCCAACACAAATAATTTCAGCAGTCATGGGTAAATTGCGATCGCATTGAGTGTTTCTGAAGTTTCAATATACAGTTTAAATCCGTAGAGGCTTCTTATAGATTCGTTGTTGAATACCAGATTTCTGGGCAAATTTTTCAGGATGTTGCTAGCATAAAAAGCTTATCCTGTAAAGCGAAGAGCGATAGTTATCACCCCGTCAGCTACCGAGCGTCGCACTACCAAAAAAGATTTTAAAATGTTTCCCAAAAGAAAGGATACACTTCCGGGGTAGCTGACAATCCTGCCTTAACAGGATTCTGCCTAATATATTCCCATTTCTTCTGAAACTCTTGCCTATCCCTAATCATTTCATCATATTTTCCATCCTGCCAAACCTTGCCAATACAGCGGTTTCCGCAGTAAT
>DOIX01000172.1 GCA_003511885.1 Cyanobacteria bacterium UBA11153 | reverse complement strand
TTAACCGATGTGGCGGTTGCTATACAAATTAAAGACGTAGCAGCTTAACAGAGATAAATCTACTGAAAATCGCTTCAATCCGTCCAAAAAGGGTAAATCAGGGGACGGTCTGTAGGATGATCTGACCATTCTCGAAAATTATGACTTTTATGGCGATTATTTACCAAGTCCATCCGGAAACACCTCAAATACGACGAATAGAGGAAATTAAGGAAGCCCTCCAAGATGGTGCTGTGATGCTATATCCCACAGATACTGTCTATGCGATTGGTTGCGACCTAACTGTCAAGTCCGCAGTAGAAAGGGTAAGGCGTTTGAAGCAACTATCTAATGATAAACCACTAACGTTTCTCTGTTCCTCGCTGTCGAATATTACTCAGTATGCTTGGGTAACCGATTCAGCTTATCGGATTATGAGAAGTCTGATTCCAGGTCCTTATACCTTTTTACTACCCGCAACCAAGTTAGTCCCTAAGTTGGTAATGAACCCCAAACGCAAGACTAGCGGTATTCGCGTACCGGATCATCCTGTTTGCCAAGCGCTGCTGAAAGCCCTAGGAAATCCTGTTATTTCTACTTCCGCCCATCTACCAGAGGAAGATAACGAGGATAACCAATCTCTAATGGTTAGACTAGAACCAGCCGAACTATTCGACAAGTTTGATAGTTTAGTAGACATAATTGTTGATGATGGCTCGGAACCAAAAACTCAGGTGTCAACGATTCTAGATTTAACTGGGGATGAGCCTGCGATTGTGCGGCAAGGTTTGGGATGGGAAGCCGCAACCGCTTGGGCTGTACCAAGTGAGACAAGTTGGAACTAAGTTCGATTGATGTGCATCTAATTTCCATACTGAAATTTCTGAAAAGCTTGTCAGATTTAGGTTCTAGGGTGTAGAAACATGTTCTGTGCGATCGCAATCAGTCTCAATCGCAGCCCGGTTGCGTCTGAGGGTAGCTTTTGCCTGTAAACCCAATACTACAGGGAAGGGGCGATTAATTTCTGGCGACAGAGAAAAAATCGAGCCAGTTTCTTGATTGTCCACTGATATATGCTCGATACATCGAGATGCTCCCCAAGATGTAAAATCTTCAAATCCTGGTACAGCAAAGGTTTCAGACGATATCAACTGCCTGTTAATGGGGTTAGATGCACTCAATCAAATAGCGATCTAAATTTAGTGACACAAGGATGAACCGAGAGTTAAGCGTAGCATTCTACATTGAAATTGTGAACAGCAAGAGCAAGTTCACCAGCGATAAAACCGAAACTGATTTCCTAAACCTGGTGTCTTTGTAAGTAGTGATTGTAGTCTTGAGGGGCAATACCATGAACGTTAAAACAGCCGATTCTATCAACCAAACTTCTGTAAGCAATTTGGCTAATCCGGAAGTTTTCTCTCAAACAGATACTGAAGCTTTAGTTGAGCTTTTGTTGGCGGAAATGCAATCAACGCTATATCCTACTAAGAAGCCGGAAGGAAATGGCAACGGTTGTGCAGGACAAATGGGAGGGTTACCCAGCCGCGCCAAAGCTGTGGTGAATCGCATCGCCCTAGAAGTGGAACGGATTTGTGCAAAGAGCGATCGCATTCAAACTTCTGGTCAAGTTCATTCCTGGCAATTGACTCTAGCACGTCATCGCCTGACTAAGTGTTTGGAGTACTATAAGCTGGGTTCTAAGCAAGGTCGCGTCGAGTTACACAATAGCTTAAGTGTGATGGTGTATCGTCATGTGGCACAACCTCAATCTCAGCTTAAGTTTTCCGCTCGTTACAATTTAATTGAGGACTTTTTGCAAGATTTTTATGCTGAGTCTCTCAAGGCTTTTCGGAGGGAAAATAATCTGGATCTTGATTATTCTCCTCGAACTCAACTTGAACTGGCTGAGTATATGGCTTTTACGGAACAATATGCCAAGCGCCGGATTACGTTACCTAATCGTAGCAGTCAGCAATTAATTGTCCTGCGGGCACAGAGTTTTGCTAAACGCCAACCCAATGAAACTCCTGTTGATATCGAACAAGCGGTGGAATTTGCTAAAGGGGAGGAAGCTCAGGAGCATAGCCGGATGAGAGCCATGCAGCAAGTCCGTTCCCGCTTGATTTCTGATACAGTTGACCCCAGCGAGTCTGTATTGCGCGATCGCGTGGTTGCGGAATTAATCGAATATCTACAATCTCAAGGTCATTCTGATTGCGCTGATTATCTAGTTTTAAAAATGCAAGACTTGGCTGCACCCGATATCGATGAAATTCTTGGTTTAACTCCCCGTCAGCGGGACTACTTACAACAGCGTTTTAAATATCATGTGGAAAAGTTTTCTCGCTCTTCTCATTGGAAACTAGTTCACCAATGGCTGGGTGCAGATTTAGACCAAAAATTAGGAATGACATCGGATCGCTGGCAATCATTTTTGAGCGAAATTGATGAAAAACAACAGCAATTACTGTCTATGAAACAGGCACAAAAGAGCGATGCTGAAATTGCTAAGGCTCTCAATTGCACCGTCAAGCAAATGCAAAAACGCTGGACTCATTTACTAGAGTTTGCTTGGAAAATGCGTAACTCAGGGGCAGCAGTTGTTGACTAGGTAGGGGCTAAATGTCATGAAATCAAAGTAGAATTTGCTAATTCTCGGTCTTGGCTTCAGCGATTAATGTTCTATCTTGATTAATTACTCTTCTCAAATCTGTCTCTTTTATCTAGTAGGGTGGTAACTGCCAACCCTACTTGTAGTTTTAGCGTTTAATGTAGGGTTGGCAGTCCCCTGGAGAACAAGAAGAAGCTGATGATTACTAAGCGTGGAGATTGCCCACCCGGAGGTTATTGAGAATGATGCAAGATCTCAGTTCCACGTTCGATTATGATTTACAATTTGGTATTAATGCCTTAACATTATAGCCATTAATCTCTCAATTTTCGCATCTAATTCCTCTCTATAAACCAACCCTTCCACCCACCTTGACGGAATATTACTGTAGCCAAACTTTGCCCCCAAAAGTGCCCCGGCAACAGCAGCATTAGTATCCGCATCTCCTCCTTCATGAATAATCCGCAAAATACCATCTTGGTATGATTTTCCGTGTCGTAGTGCCCAAAAACCAGCACCCAGAGTTTTCATTGTATAACCCACACAATCCTTTTCACCCGGATTTAAACCTTCATCTAAATCTAAACTTTCCAGAGAAATAGCCGCTTTATAAAAATACTCCTGAAACTCAGGATGATAAGGTTCGACAATTTGAGTAATCTTGGCAATAACTCCATCAATATCAGTTTCTCCTTGTAAAATACTGCTAATAGTTAAACAAACCGCTACACATGAACCCAAACAGCGGGAATCTGGATGAGTAATCCGACTCACTTTTTCCGCATTATCTTTGATTTTTTCTCGATCCTGATATTGCCAAATTCCCAAGATAGAAGTACGCATAACAGCCCCATTAGCCGCCCACTGTTTTCCTGAATCTAACCAAACTTTTTCAGCAATTTGGTATGGATTTTCGACGAAACCAGGAGTGTGGACGACAGTATAGACTGTTCGCCCCATCCCCATCCCATCGGTAATTGCCCAGTGATGAATTTTGGCGGCAATATCGCGAATGTCAATCTCTTGTTTTTCTAATAAACTATCAAGAATGCACAACATTTGGTCAGTATCATCAGTCCAATCACCAGGGAACCAACCTTCCATACCTTTTGATTTTTGATAGCGGGTAATTTGATTGTAGTCATGGAGTCCGTTAGGATATTTTTCGGTAACTTGTTGTTTGGATATCCATTCAGTGCCAAAGCCGAGGGCATCGCCGATAGCTGCACCGAAAATAATGCCGCGAATTTTGTCTTTTAGGTTGTTATTCATAGAGAATTAGTGCCTGCTTTTTATTAATTACTATTCTTGGATATGTCTCCTTAATAAAATAGGGAATAATTCAAACATCTACTTTCATTGGTGCGCCTTCTTCTTGGAATCGTTTCCACATTGTGGTTGCTTCCATGCCATGCTTTTTGAACATTTCCTCAACAAAGGGAGAATCAGGACCAGGAGTGCCTCGTACAAATGACGTATTAAAGTACTGTTTGACTGAATCACTAATATATTCGTCTTCCAGAATAACTTTTTTAATATCTATTGCTAGTGTAAATCCACAGAAAATTATGAAACCAAAACGTGCCAGACTATTATCAGCAATCTGGCGAATAATTTTTAGCCAATACTGATAGTGAAGATCTTTCCATACAAAAAAGAAGTGGTTCATCAAAGAACGCATCATGGAGTCAAAGTAATTCTGAAATAGACATACCAAAAAATTACATTCTCCTACTTCTCTTACACGCTGGATATATTTCTCTTCCAAGTCTATCTATTCTTCACTATCCCAATCCCATTCATTGAGGTAGCGATTCATTTCGGCAATCAGTTCCAAGATATGATCTGTGTTATTCATGAGAAATTATATTGCTACTTTGGATGACATAATTCAAACATCCACATTCATTGGTGCGCCTTCTTCCTTCCACCTCTTCCAAAGTGTTGCAGGTTCTATCCCATATCTCTCGAACGGATCTAAGGAATACATCTGTTTAGGAGTACCTTTAGAAAAGTATCTTTTCAGATAGCTTCTTGCCTCGTCTGGAACTTCTTTGTCCTCTTGAATCATTTGCCCAATATTTATGCCTAAGAAACCACCATAGAACCTAATAAGTTCATACAAAACTATTGAGTTTTGGGCAAAAAAGTACAAAATATTCTGCCAATCTTGGTAACTAAAATTCTGCCAAACAAAAACAAAATGCATCATCATAATCATTCCCCAAGATGAGTTTGAGTAATTTTCAAATAAACATACTACAAAATTGAACTCTCCTAGTTCTTTCACCCGCTGGCTGTATTTCTCTTCTAAGTCAATATTTTCATTTAGATCGAAATCCCATTTTTCAAGATATTGCTGCATTTCCGCAATCAGTGTTAATAGTTCATTTTGACTGTTCATAAAAGCATATTCCTTTACTAAAAAAGCTCAACTTCTGTATCCAGTGTCAGAAAATTTTTCTGAACTAACAAACTAAAAGAACGCTGTCCATTTTCTTTTGTTGGTAGGTAGTGACCTGAAAAGTTGTTAATTTTTATAACTTTTCCACTCTTATCTATAATCAACTCACCCGCACCATAAACATAAGCTTTTCCACCTGATAAACCAGAATGGTTTCTCCCCAAAATTAGGCGCATATTGCCTCCATCATAAACGATCACATAATCTACTATTCCGTTCCATGTCGTAGTAATTTCCTTAGCAGGTTTACCATCTCGACTACCAACCATACTATATTGCCCCCCCTCTAGTCTATGTTCTTTAGCAGGACGTATATCCGGTTGTAAAGGACCATGAGCCAGTATCGCATCTCCCCGATGGAAAGCCTCATAAAGCTGATTGAATTTACCATTAACAACTCCATCAACCTCTCGAATTGCCGTTACTCTAGTTAAGAAATCTGATATCGCTGCTGAATTTCCACCACTCAAGAGTTCATCTACTAACTTGGAAAGAGCAACTTTCTCTTCTTGCTCTCCGGATTTAAGAATTATATCCAGAGCTTCAGTTACTGCTCCTCTGGTTATGTCGCTATTAGGTTGAGGTTGAAAGTTATCTAATGCCTGATTTAGTAAACCATTAGCTCTCTTAACATTTAACTCTTGTATGTTTCTCTCCAGCAGTGTAAGTTCCCTATCCGCTTCCTCTAGCAGTACTTTCTGTTGCGCCGGATCTTTAATCTCGGAAATTTGCTGATACTTCGCCTCAAGGGAGTCCAAGCGCGTCTTCAATTCCTGATTTTCTTCTAATAATTTAGCAAACTGTACCCCCAATTCCTCGCAATCTGAACAACGGAAAATCTTCCCATTCTTAGTAACAATTAAATTATGTCCCTCTGGCGTACTAATGCGAGTTAATTCATCTTGAGTAGAATATCCCCGCCTCCTCGGTACTCCCGCCTCATCTACCTCCGCTTTCTTCGCTTTACTTCCAGCTAAACGATGAGTAAGGAATTGGATAATTAATTCCACACCAACCGTCGCAATAGCCTGGGCTAAATGTTCCCCTGCTTTATCAATCTCCTCCCATGTTTGAGCATTTAATACTGCGGCAAAACCAATCAAATCTTCAATCACACTAATGACATCTTGCCCAAGAGTAATTACTCCAACTCCTATCAGGATGACATCTGCTATTTGCCCCACACCTACAGCATGAGACGCTCCCCATGCACCCATTATTAATGCAATTGCACCTAAAGTTTTCGCGTTAAGCAGATCTTTTAATTTTTCGTAAAATTCTCCTGGTACTTTTGTTATCGCCACAGAAATAGCTGCTGCTATTTTATCCACTACTCCCATCTCAGCTACAGATTGCTTTCGAGATGGTACAGCAATTAGGTCACTTTCAATTTGATTAATTGGTTTTTCGGGCGCAACATTCTCTTTACTAACCTGATTGATGTATAAAATCCGAAAGTATTGCCGAAATTTAGTTAAAGATAAACCATTAATATGGCTGTGCCCCCAAGGATTTTGTAAATCCAGAAGCAATTGATCTTCCGTATAATTATTATCATCAGCGTCGGGTTGAAGGTAAACCTTTGTCACAGAATAGGAATGGTTTAAAACTATACCATCTGCGGTACTCTTTTTCTTTTTCTCTCCATCGCTTTTCTCACCATCGCTAGTGGTAATGGTTCCGGCGGTTACTGCCCAATTGTGATATGGTGGGAAAGCATTAATGAGTAAATTAGCTAATCCTTGCCACTTCAAGTTAGGAATATCATAGAAAGAAGCCGGAGTACCCGTTAATATTTTTACCGCATTACCTGGAGAACCTCCTTCACCAATCAAATCGTATCCACCCTCACCTTTGCCTGTTTCTCCATAGCCTTCTTTATACTGAGCATAAGCTTTTTCCAATAGCATTGGCCAAAGTTCTTTGAGATCTTTAGTTTGATCTCCTACACCTGCATAAGCTGGTATTCCAGGAGCAGCCGATGGAAAGTAAGGAGTTACTTGAAAAATTTTCACTCCTTCATCTGTATATAATTTGACGTTATAAGTGCCATCTCTGTTATCGTCAATTAAGTCTCTAATTAAACTCGGATTAGCTCTAGCTACAGCCATCATGCCTGCCGCAAAATAGCAGTTTCCTAGGTCACCTTGCTTCACATCATTGGCAGATATATCATTGATATCTTCAAATCCTTTGATAAATGGTTTTCCTTCAAAATAATTGTATCCATAACCTTGTTTATCGTCGAATAGTCTTTGGGTAATTCCCAGACTTTGCCTAGTGCCAAAACCAATCATCCCATCAATTTCAGCAAGATGTTTGTCATATTGCCATTTGGCGATGGCGAGGACAGTTTCTTCGTTAAAGTCTTGTGTCTTTGACACTTTCAGCGTGTCTTGGATTACTGAGATTGTCTCTTTGCTATAATCTAATCCTTTGTTATAGGCAATTGCTCTGGGGATATCGATATTTTCCCAGGGCTGATTTTTAGCTTGAGAGTCGGATTCCCCATCCACCAGTTGAGCCTGAATTACTTTCTTATTATCCTCATCGCCAGATACTCCTCCACTAAAGTAAATCTTTTCCCCTTCAGTCGATATTTCTTCGTTATCTTTTTCTGCTTCATCTGACTGTAATCCTTGAGGTTTTTCTTGATAATTATTCTCTGCCTGACTAACACCAGATTTGGGTTCAATTGCTGGTTGTGGAGTTGGATTAGGTGCAAATACAGGAACCTTTGCCCCATTATAACCAAATTGCGCTAACGCAGAAAATTTAGCCTGTAAATCTAGTTTGGCTTGGGATTGAGTTTCAGGATTATCGCTCAATTCCGCTTCTGTCAGTTGCTCCAAATCGGATTCTTTCTCTTCATCGTCAGAAATTCCTTCTCCCAAATCATTTTGCTGAATATTTTGGGCTTCAGTGGATATTTCCTCGTTTTCTGTTAACTCTTCAGATGGCTGTAATATTTCAGATTGTGGTTGGGAATTATCCTGTACCTGACTATCACCAGATGTGGATTGAACAGGTGATGATAAAGTTGGATGAGTTGGAAATACAGGAATCTTCGCCCCATTGTAACCAAATTGCTTTAACGAAGGTAAAATAGCCTGAATCTCTTCTCTGGTGAGGGGTTTAGCTAATTTTCGGGGGGGGGTAAATGGTCGAGTTTGTGGTAGCCCTCCATATCTCGGCAAACTGCCATTAGAAAAGGGGCGACCAAGCAAATGCTGTAGCAAGCTATCTTGGTTTGATGGAGAATTGGATTTTCTATCAGCGTTTTTCCTGATGCGATCTCGGTTACTCATAATAAGAATAAACCCTGATGTGGTAGAGCTGATGGATGGGGAGGAATCTTTGAGACGATTAGAGATCTCCAAAATAGAAATACTCG
>DOIX01000202.1:19979-23351 GCA_003511885.1 Cyanobacteria bacterium UBA11153 | reverse complement strand
ACTATACTCATAACTTGTACATAGAAGTTAAATAAGCTGCTGCGCATTTAAACCGGATATTTTCAAGTTAGGGAAATAAGTCATCAAACCTTCTCCCCAGCTCCCCCTCATTCAAAACAGATAAATTAAATGCGTAACGGCTTAAGAGGTAAGAGTAAATATACTTTAGCGAGCTGCGCCTTAGCTTAAAAGTAAAACTCATAGGAAAAAGAAATCCGGTTTCTTTGAGAAACCGGATTTATGGTGAGAGTTTATTTCAGAATGTGGTATAATAATATTGACAAACAGACATGAAGAAATGACTGAGCATAAATCGGAGTACTGCCTGGAGTGGTAATTTGCCAGGAAAAAAGAGTCTGAAACTATGTTATCTACTTCCCTATTTTGCGATCGCGCCGATGCAGGCAATCAACTAGCAAGGCGACTCCTCAGCCTCATCACCGAGGCAGAAGTCAGTCTCCTGCCGAGAATTGTCTATGCACTCCCTCGCGGAGGTATCCCCGTCGCAGCACCGATAGCGCGTCACCTAGGTTGTCCCCTAGATATCATTGTTGCTAAAAAAATTACTACTATCCAAAACCCAGAATTAGCCCTTGGTGCTGTAACCTCAGAAGGTAATGTCATTTGGTCTCACCAAAAACTATGGGGCGGTGCAAATTCAGCTTGGCGACAAACAGCACTCGATTATGCTAGAGACAAAGCTAATGCTCAGAAGGCAGAGCTTTCCATTGGTTGTCAAAAAGAGAATCCTCAAGGGAAACTGGCAGTCCTAGTCGATGATGGCATTGCCACTGGTATGACAATAGCAGCAGCAGCCCAAGCCTTGAAAACCCATCAGCCAGGACAGATTTGGATTTGTGCGCCAGTTGCACCAGATAGCTTAATCCCGTGGCTGGAAGGTTTGTGCGATCGCGCAGTGATTTTGCATACTCCCGATATCTTTCTCAGCGTCAGCCGATTCTACGATAAATTTCCTCAGATTACAACTCAAGAAGCTTTACTTTATTTGCAAGAACACAATCGTTTATCCGATCCAGGCTAAGTTTACCATTTAATCTCTCTCATTGGTTAATTATAGGGCTGATAATGGCTAATGGCTCATGGCTAATGACTAATGGCTAATGGTATAGTAAGAAAACCTCACTATTAACAATTACCCATTAAATATTAGAGATCTGAAAACAAAGGAGCGAGTACATGAGACATTGGCAATTTTGGTGGCGCACCCTTTTATTTTCCACCCAACACAATCCACCAGAATCTATCGAACATTTAATGATTTTATTGACATTGGCACTAGGTTTAAGCTGGGTATTGCAGTACAATTGGCAATATCTCGTACTCAGTGCTAGTTTTGCCATTGGTGCAGCCACATCAATGTGGATAAGAGAGACACTCATCCCCTCACCTCGTCCTCGTAGTGTAATGATAATGCTCGTTTTGCTATTATTTAGCTATAGTTTATACGCTTTTGCTACAGTCCTTCCTGATATATATACTTAATTGTCATTTGTTAATTGCTAATTATGAATGGTTAATTGTTAATTTTCCGATTGCTAATCCCTAATCTCTACTCCCCATTCCCCCAATTAATGACTTACCTTTCTTGGTTGATTCTCTCCATTGCCGGATTAATTTCTGGGGTGCTAGCTGGATTTTTAGGCATTGGTGGTGGCACAATGTTAGTGCCTTTTTTAGTCGCAATAGGTTATCAACCCATCCAGGCTGTTGCCACCAGTAGCCTGGCGATTTTAATTACTTCTATTTCTGGCAGCATCCAGAATTGGCGGATGGGGCACTTCGATTTTAAGCGAGTCTTTGCCCTTGGTTTACCAGCGGTGCTAACCTCTCAAATTGGTGTATTTTTAGCCAAAGTAATTCCTGATTACATTCTCGTATTATCCTTTGGATTATTGTTAATAATCAATATTTATTTAGTTGATTTACGCCAACGGATGACTGCTAAAAAATCGCTAAAAAATCAGCAAAAATTTAACTCAATGTTTGCCAGACTATGCACCGGAAGTTCCGCCGGAATATTAGCGGGATTATTTGGTGTAGGTGGCGGAGTAATTATGGTTCCCCTCCAAATGTTACTGCTAGAGGAACCAATTAAAATCGCCATTCAAACCAGTTTAGGCGTTGTGGTAATTACTGCCATTTCCGCTTGTATTGGTCACGCTTTTAATGGTAATGTCTTATTTATTGATGGTATGATTTTGGGTATCGGTGGTTTAATTGGAGCGCAGATTAGCACTCGCATATTACCCAAGTTACCAGATAAATTAATTAGCCTAGCATTTCGCAGCCTACTAGGGATACTGGCAACTTATATGTTTTGGAAAGCTTGGCAAAGTTACAACTCTTAGGGTAATTAGCAATCGCTAATGGCTAATCTTCTATCTACTCCCCACTCCCTAACCCCTAGCTCCTATTCCCTGTAAACTCAAACCCAATCTTGCCTGACTTTTCAGTAACATTTCATCATCCAACTTACCTCCTGCTTCTGCACTTAGCAAAGCATCCATCGCTTGGTAATACAAATCTGTGTCGTAAGCAATCAAAATTAAATCAACACCAGCATTAATTGCCTTAACTGTAGCACCTTCCAACCCATCGCGACTGCCATAGACAGCTTCCATACTAAAATCATCAGTAATTAAAATACCATCATACTGCCAACTATTCCTGAGAATTCCCATCACAACTTTTTTAGAAAAAGATACAGGAGTGTCTCTATCTACACCTGTCAATTTAACATGCCCCAGCATAGTAAATCCGCCAAAATTACTCATAATTTGGCGAAATGGCACCCAATCTTCCTTAGTCAAATCCTTTACAGAAGTATTCAAATCAGCATGTTGGAGATGAGTATCGGCATCAACTCTTCCCAATCCAGGGAAATGTTTGATAGTACAATGTACTTTATAGATTTCCAGAGTTTGACAATACCACAAACCCACCTTAGCAACTACATTTTGATCGGCAGATATTGCTCGTTGGTAAATTTGAGAATACTTATCCTTGGGATTGATAATTCCTTTATTTAAGTCCACCACTGGTGCAAAATTTACATTTACGCCAATCTCAGACAATTCCTCTCCATGAATTTTGGCATACTCAACCACTACCTCTTTCTTTTTCTCTATTTTTTCCTTACCTTCTACAAATTTTGATAAGGGAGGTAATTGAGTCAAGGGAGGAGATAATCTAGATACTATACCACCTTCTTGATCCGTGGCTATCCATAAGGGAGATAATCCCTGACTAGTGCGAATTTTTTGTAAGGATTGAATTTCTTGTTTAATTTGTTCTGGACTTTTATTATTGATATTTCTTCTCGTAATAAATATACCACATATAGCTTTTTTA
>DOIX01000202.1:0-19662 GCA_003511885.1 Cyanobacteria bacterium UBA11153 | reverse complement strand
CTTAATACTGTATTCTTCATTTCATTAAACTTAACTTCACGAGCCACAGTAGCAGAAAGAGTAAAAGCCGCTATTGTTAAAATCAGAAAACTAAGTAGGGATTGTCTCGTCAGAGAACGATCTTTGAGGAGGGGAATTTCACGGACAATTAATGCCAAACTCAAGACAATAATACCCCAAAAGACAAAAGGTCTCAAGCTTGCTAAGAAAGGAGTCCTAAAGTAAAATGCTAGGACTAAAACAACTATTGCCAAACAAAGTTTCAGTATTTTCATTACCGATTAATGAGATGAAATTTGCGTTAAGAAGTACCTCGATCCAACGATCCAATTGAGTTGATAGTAGAGATTCGCCCCAATCGCTAATCCAGTTGAGTTTGTAGTGGAGATTCAGCCCCATCCCGATCGGGTCTTTATCTATTATTATATTTGATGTATATGTATATCGCAAATCTTGCCTCGATAACGATTGACATATTACCCACTCCCAATCAAAATATAACGATAATGAACCTACCAGACTCCTGGAAGTATGAAGCAACCGTTGCTCGAGTTGAAAAAATTATCAAGGAAATAGAAAGTGGAGAACTAGAATTAGCAGAAGTTTTCCAGGAATTTTCCACGGCTATGGAGTACCTCCGTCAATGCGAGGCATTTCTCAATCAACGACAGGAGCAAATGGATTTATTAATTGAAACCCTGGAATCTGATTAAGATTGATAGGGGGACAAGTTTGGACGAGAGATTATCGGTGGGTTACCAATTTTAGTCCCGCCCCCACAATATCTTTCCCCCTCTCCACTCCCGATTCCCTATTCCCCTCTCACATGGGCTTGCAAATCAGCGATCGCAAACAATGCCTGAAATGCTAAACCAGCAGATGCGTATAACTCGGCACCACCTTGCTGTCTATCCACCAGCGCTAAAACTGTTTCTACCTGATACCCTGCACCTTGGAGACGATTCACCGCTTTCATGGCAGATTGCCCAGTAGTTACAACATCTTCTAAAACAACCACCTTGGCTCCTTGAGATAGAGTAGGCCCTTCAATATAAGCCATTGTCCCATGCCCTTTTGCCTCTTTCCGGATAATTAGGGCTGGAATTGGTTGATTTTCTAAGGCAGAAACTATACTAACAGCAGTGACAATGGGATCTGCACCTAAAGTCAAACCCGCTACTGCTTCTGTATCGCTTGGTAGCATAGAGAAGAGCAATCTGCCAATGGCTAATGCCCCTTGAGGATGGAGGGTGACTTGTTTCCCATTGATATAGTAAGAACTTTGCTGTCCAGAGGAGAGGATAAAATCCCCTTCCTTGTAAGCTAGTTGGCACAATAAATCCAGCAAGTAGTGGCGCTGAGAGGTAAAATCTGTAGCTAAGTCTTGAGGTTTGTCAATCATTGGGGTATAGAGTTGGAAAAAATTGCGATCGCTGTCGTTGACGTACTCCCCCGGTTGAAACACGGGGGATTCTTAAAAGGATATTACGTTCGCGTAGCGTTCCGAAGGAAAGCGGGATAAATCCGCGCTTCTTTCCCTTTCTTCCTCCGACTAAAGTACGGGGGATTCTAACATGCCCCAACTCCTTATAGACTATCATTGAGAAAAATTGAGGGTGAGGATTATGAAAATGCGATTAACCCAGGTTTTCGGATTGGCAGTTGTGGCAGCGGCTATTCCCCTCTTAGCGAATCCCGCCATGGCAGAAAAAGACGAATCAGACTTTCAGCCCATCCGCGTCGAAACTATTCCCGATACGTTTGTGCGAGCCTTTTTCAACGATTCTGGAGACTTTTACATCAACCGCAGTCTCTTTCGCCAAGCAAATTACATGTTTGGCTTTGGTATGGTGGGCAAGGCAGGTTTTCCGGATTTGGAAATTGAACGGGATGCTAAGACCATCAATGTAATTTATAATGATGTTCTCGATCGGCAGGTTTCCAGCGATCCTCTGATTAGGACACCAGATTTACCCAACCCGTTTAATAGTTCAATTCGGATGTCACCTCAAAGTCGTCCTTTCGGTAGCCGAGTTGAGGGAAGCGAGTTTTTCTTTCAAAATTTTCCTCCTCGTTGAGCTATTTTCTTTCCCCAAAATCGGGAATATTCCTCAGATTTTTCTGAAATTGATTTTTGGTGAGTATTCCCGGTTTTTAAGATGGAGTTTGCTTTTGAAAGACAAGGGGATTGGTTGAGGGGACAGAATATTTTTTAACGCAAAGGTACGCAAAGGAAAGCGCAAAGGTGCGCAAAGAAGGTAGATCTTAAGTTATGGAGAATGATTTGAGCTAAAAAAACCCTTTGGCTCTCTTGCACGAAGGAGTGGAAAACCCCCATATTACTGATAGATTACTGAAAATATTAAACTGAAAGTCTTGCCCTATAAGCTTTTTATGAATTATAACTCCTCCTGATCGCTCGACTTGAAGGAGAGCCTACTTGGCGAGAAAGATATTCCTACATCTGACCCTGAAAAATCTCTTCTACAGTCAACTCCAACTCAGGAAAAATAGCAGAAATAATTCTCTCACTCCCAGCAAATACCGACTCAACATACTCCCCCGACTCCCATCGCAACACCATTACCTGTTGTCCAGCCGGATCGATTATCCAATATTCGGGAATCCCAATAGCTGCATACTGTTTTCGCTTGCGATTATAATCGCGTTCCCGACCAACTTTACCTGGACTAACCACCTCAGCTACTAATCGCGGCGGTGGCATATCCAGAGTAATAGTTAATCGTTTGTTCATCAAAGTTAAATGTTCTTCCCTGAGAACCACCACATCGGGGTAGCGATTAGCCGCATCTTTAGGTTGCAATACAGGTACTTGAACTTCACAAGCATGTGTTCTGATCAACCTTAATGGCACAATCCCGCTGCTAGCCAGAGTGAAAAGTAGGAAATTAGCGATAAAATTGTTAAATTCAGATTCTGGAGCCAAGGGTACTAACTCCCCATCAATAAGTTCATAACGGTAATCAGTCTCGTCTTCATAGTTGAGATACTCTGCAAAGGTGAATTTTTTCGGGTGCGTTTGGATTTGAACCATGGCGATTGCCTGCTGCTAGCTATCTCTATATTACAATAGAAACTATTGGGTCTCAAAGATTGGGAGTTGTACTTAGTAGTAAACTCGCGATTGAGAAACAGCTAGAATAATAGTTGTGGAAAAAGCTTCTGTTTAAGGGCTACCCCTGCTTATAGCAGGGGGAGTATATCAAGATAAGTAATCCAGGGTGCAGGAGTTGAACCTGCCTTGGGCGAATTATGAGTTCGCTGCCTCAACCGCTCGGCCAACCCTGGTGGTCTTATTCTTATTTTAAGCCAAGTTGGGCAAAATTAGACCAACTCTTGGCAAAATCCCGATTTCCACCCAGCCTTTGAGAAATAAGCTCGATAAGCTGTATCTGGCTTTCCAATGGCGATGGCACAGCGCGCCCGCAGAAGCAATCCCACTTAGCAGGCAAGAGAAAAGATTTCAATATCCAGTTTAACTGCCTCTTGGCAGCTCCTTCGTACTTCTTCTAGGTGGGCACAACTCCTGTCACAAGCTGCTGATGACGTTGCCGGGGACTGCTACTGCTACCCGGAGGTTAGGGAAAGGCTGGCAACTGATGACTGCCACGCCATCGAAAAATGTTAAGATTGACTTTTTTAGCTTACGTGCTATAAGAAAACCACTATAGAGAGCAACCTAAATCGCGGATGAAATTCAACTCGACTGTAGCGCTGACATTAATTCTCCTGGCAATGATGCTGGGCGCAGGTTTTGTCAGTTCAATGTGGGGCTTTACTATCGGTCATGAAGCCCTTAAAGGTATTACACAGCCAGATGTTCGCCCCACGAAGAAGCTGGTAAACGAGCAACCAGGAACTTCTTCTGGTAAGGAAGGGGTGAAGATGTTGCGGGAAGCGGAGATTCTCGCTGATGTTCAGGCTTATATTAAGAGTAAGGCTAACGAGGCGAAGAGCGATCGCAATTCTAATGGCGATCGTCAGGATGAGTCCACGACCAAAAGTCCCTCCGCTCCTGAGTCTCCCGATCCTGAGGCTAGTCCAGATCGGTCTTTGGAGAGTCCTAATTCTTTAAGTTTACCCCTGAAAAGTCAGGATCGAGGCGTTACTCTGGAGGTTACTTCCACTAGCGTTCAAGGCGGTTCTTTGTTACTCAATGTTAATTTGAAAAATGAAGGTTCTAATTCTGTCAGGTTTCTTTACAGTTTTTTGAATGTGACGGATGATAAGGGACGTGCCCTCAGTGCCATTACGGAAGGTTTACCTGGAGAATTACCCGCTAATGGATCGGGATTTTCTGGTACGGTCAGTATCCCAACGGCTTTGCTGGATGATGCGAAAACACTTTCCTTAACTCTGACGGATTATCCCGATCAAAAGTTGAAGTTGAATATGTCGGAAATTCCTGTCTCAAGATAAATGGATAGTTGATAGTTAATAGTTGATAGTTGATAGTTAATAGTTGATAGTTGATAGTTGACAGGAGAGCGATATGTGACTGTCAAGTCTCAATTCCTGTGGTTCATCAGGAAACCTCCTTTTGCTGTGAAATTCCATGTCTTTGGACTGGAGAGGAAGACGAGTAAGCAATTTTAATCGGCGACGATCAAATCTTAATCAGGACTTACGCAAAACCCCCACTCTGGAAAGTGGGGAGTGTCCAATAGCTCAGAAACCCGGTTTCTGTCTTGATAAGCTGCTACGCATTTAATTTGTATATCCCCACACAAAAAAACCCACACCCCACAACCCTTTCGACAAATTTATTATCCAATTTAGTGGGCTGCAGCTTATCATCTCCGCTAGCATCGGTTGTGTATAGTTTGAGCTGTTGTAGGGGCGTTGCATTCGGACGATAACTTCTGTAATAAACCCAAAGTATGCTATATGAATGCAACGCCCTGCCTTTACGCTACCGATACAACCGGACTTGATATAAATTCCTTAAACCCTTGATTTTACAGCTTTCTTCCCTAGCCCCTACCCCCTAGTGCAGGTGGACAGAAATAACCCATCAGTTGTGAGCAGGGGAGTAGGGGAGAAAAAACCAGTATCAATGAAACTGGTGAGAAACTTCTGCCGCGCTGCACTAGTCCCTCGCTATACTTTAATCTTGTTAAGATTAGTGAAGATTTGTTAATGTTTCCGGTGTTGGATCTTTAACTGATTTATTGTATGGTATGTTTACCCACCTAATAGTTTTCTTAACAGTCAGTGCAGCTACTACCCTCACAAGTAAAGATATTCTCTTGCGATTATTATCAGTATTTTTACTAATTACAATTAACGCCTTTTTTGTTGCGGCTGAATTTTCGATAGTTTCGGTGCGGCGCTCCCGTATTAATCAATTAGTTGCAGCGGGTGATATCCAAGCTAAAACTGTTCAATCATTGCAGCAAAGTATCGATCGCCTTCTTTCGACAACTCAGTTGGGAATTACCCTTTCTAGTTTGGCATTAGGTTGGATTGGTGAAAATACAATGGCAGTTTTAGTGGCAGAGATGTTTAAAAAACTACCTGTACCGCCAGAGCAGGGACAAGCAATTTCCCATGCAATCGCCATTCCTGTCGCATTTTTCCTGATTGCTTATCTGCAAATCGTCTTAGGGGAACTTTGTCCCAAATCAGTGGCATTGCTATACTCGGAACAACTAGCAAGGTTTCTCGGTCCCCCCAGTATTGCGATCGCAAGGTTTTTTAATCCCTTTATTTGGATTTTAAACCAATCGACTCGCTGCCTCCTACGGATGGTCGGTATTCAGTATACAGGTCAAAGCTGGCATAATCAAGTTACACCAGAAGAATTACAGCTTATTATTACCACGGAAAGAGAGTCTAGTGGACTGGAAGCTGAAGAAAGGGAACTTCTCAATAACGTATTTGAGTTTGGCGAAGTTTTAGCATCAGAAGTGATGGTACGTCGCACCAGTATTCATTCTATTCCCAGTACGGCAACTTTGCAAACAATCCTGACAGAAATTGCCCAGACTCAGCACTCTCACTATCCCGTTATTGGAGAATCCATAGATGATATCCGGGGGATTATTGACTTTAAGGAGTTGGCAAAACCTTTATCAGAAGGGAATCTGTCCCTGGAAACAAACATCGATTTGTGGATTCATCCCGCACAGTTTGTCCCAGAAGTCATGCCCCTGAGCGAACTTTTGCCCTTGATGCAGCGATCGCATTTAGCGATGGTGATAGTTGTCGATGAGTTTGGTGGCACGGCTGGCTTGGTCACTCTCAAGGATTTGGTGGCGGAAATTATTGGTGACAATCCTAAATCAGAAAGTACTGATGATTCACCGATAAAAGTTATTGACGAGCGGACTTTTATCGTGCAAGCACAAATGAATTTAGAGGAAGTTAACGAAATTCTTGAATTAAATTTACCAATGACTGATGAATATCAAACTTTGGGAGGATTTGTCCTCTACAAATTTCAGAAAATCCCTCTAGCTGGAGAAAGTTTACAGTATGAAAATCTTCAGTTAACAGTTATCTCTGCTGCTGGCCCTCGACTCGATCAAATTCGCCTTCAGATTCAGGAAGTAACCAGATCTCAGGAAGGATACATGGATCGAGGTATAATTGAAATGACTGCTACAATTGATGAGACTGTAACTCGATCGGATTTGAGGAAGTCTAGTGCAAACGATCTCAGTTCAAACCATTATAGCAGTTGATAGTTGATAGTTGATAGTTATTCAATCCAGATCGAACCCCATATCAAGCAAGGCTTCAAGGCTCTCTTCATGATGTTATAGCAAGGGACTAGGGGCTAGGGGCTAGTGCAGGTGGGCAGAAATAACCCATCAGTTACGATCTCTTGAGCAGGGAGGCAGGGGGGCAATGGAGAAAAAACCACTAATCAAGCCTCTGAAACTGGTGAGAAACTTCTGCCGCGCTGTACTAGAGCAGAAAGCTGTCAAATCAATAGTCATCTCCAAAAATAATCTCAAACCCTTATCCTGTCTAGATGAAAACCTAATTTCTGGAGATGCCTAATAATTTGAGGAATTGAGAATGTCTTAACAGCCCTGGTGATTGGTATGTTTCTGGATTGCGGGATTTTTGCTTTCTGGAAGTTTTGGCATAATTCCTGTTTATTTAATAAACACAAATTTACCATTCTTACCATCATTTTCTATTTCAATACGAGCCACATAAAATTGTTTCTGAATCACTTCCCCTTCTAAAGTAAAAGCAATCTCTCCCAAGGGAGTATCGTATTTTCCTATTAACACCTGTTCGTTAAGTTTTGTCCGGAGTTGAGGCAGAGGTAAAATATTAACCTTTGTTTGACTATTCATTACCTTCAAAGCTTCGACAAATACTTGGACAGCGGTGAAAGTTTGGGCAGTAAACTGAGGGGGTTCTTTCTGATATTGCTTTTGATAAGCATTCCGAAAAGCCATATTAATTTCAGATGGATTTTCTGGACTATAAGCTTGGGCAATTAAAATACCATCACAGAAGGCTTTACAGACAGGAAAAATATTAGATGTATTCAAACCATTACCACCGATAATTAAACCTTTATACCCTAATTATCGTAATTGCTTAACCAAATTTCCTCCATCGGAAACCAAACCAGAAATCGTAATTAAATCTGGTTTAAGGTTAATGGTGTTAGTGGCTTGAGTTTGGAAATCTGTATCAGTACTGAGAAACTTTTGGACGGTAATTAACTCCAATCCTTCTCCTTACTAATCAGAGTTTGAAAAGCGTTAATTGCTCCCACTTCATCCCCGCCAGTATCTTGAAAAACTAACTTAATCGGGATCCCATTAATTCCGCCTTGTTGGTTAAAATAAGTTTCAGCAATTTTAGCCCCAGCGATGGATTCTTGCGCGATGAGGGCAACATTACCAGTTTGGGGGAGGGCAATGCCAATGGGAATCGCCGCCGAGGCATCTCCAGTGGCAGAAGGATTGGCAGTGGGAGAATTGCGATCGCTACACGCTATGACAGATAAAGTCAATATCGTTAAGCTGATAGAGGCAAACAGGCTAGTTTTTTTCATAATTCGCTGTCAATGTCTTACAATTGATCGAGTTCAATCCCTATTTTTCAATTGGTTAATGACTCATTCTACTGATATTCGTACCCTAGTCCGCTGGATGGCTGCTGATTTTAGCAATCAAGCCCAAGCTTTTGAAAATCCACCCTTCTTCGCCCATATTCGGGTTTGTATGCGTCCCCTGCCCCTATCATTACTTAATGGGCTGACTTTGTTTCTCGAACAAGCTTATGATATTGAACTTCACTATCCCTATCGATTAAGGGTATTAAAATTCATTGAAGTAGATGGGCATATTGAAGTTGAAAACTACAAAGTTCAGGATGAAGCACAATTTTACGGCGCTTCCCGTGATTTAACACGCCTGGAATCTCTCAAAGCCGAACAACTTGAAAAGCTTTGCGGCTGTAATTATCAAGTAAAATGGACTGGTAATTCTTTTAAAGCTACAGTGGAGCCAGGTAAAGCTTGTAAAGTTATCTGGAGAGGGCAAGATAGTTATCTGGATAGCGAATTTGAAGTATTCTCAGACAAATTAATCAGTCTAGACAGAGGCAGAGATCCCAATACTGATGAACGAGTTTGGGGTTCAATTGCTGGGCCATTTCATTTTGTCCGCTGGGCTAATTTTGCAGATGAAGTTAAGGTGTAATAAGCTGTGGAGCCGCTAAATTGAACAGAATGAGTTTTTTGTAGGGTGGGCACTCCCCCTAACTTGACGATCAGCTTTTCGAGTTATCTTAGGGAGTGCCCACCCTACAGTTATTGACACTGGTGCAAAATCTCAAATGAAAGGCAATTGAAAAAGGATTGGGTGAATTACCAAGGGCTACCAATCATCGTAAAAGCTGACCAATAATAGGGATGAGAAAGATTTTTATCTCCTAATTTTGCCAATTCTGGTGGTAAGGGTATATTCTCCGCACTACCACGTAATTCTCCACCCTCAATACGTGCTTCTCCTTTGATTAATGCCAGTTGTGCCCGACGCAATGCTTCTGCTTTAATCGGTGCTTCTTTTAATTGCCGATAAAATTCTGTCATTAATGCCAAAGTACCTTCATCGCTAACATACCATAGACTGGCTACAGCAGTTTTTACCCCTGCTTGTACTGCTAATCCAGCAAAGCCTAATTCTGCCTCTTCATCTCCTAAAGCTGTGCGACAGGCACTCAATACTAATAATTCTACTGGTGGATTATTCCATCCCAATTCCCTGAGTTTATCTAACCCTAATTTTCTGTCCGAAAGTTGAATATAGGAATTGCTGGGATCTCCTGGTTCAAATTCTCCATGAGTTGCCAAGTGAATGATTCCAAATGGGGTTTCCTGACGCTCTGAAACTAGTTTATTGAAGGTAAAATTTTCTTCTGTGAAGGATTGTCCTTGCCATAATTTCTGAGTAATCAGCTTCACTTCTTCTGAGGCAGCAGGTAAAGGATTTTGATCTTTAAATTGGGATGCACCCATCCCTAAAACTTGCGAGTTTTTAATGTCGGCATAGCGGGTATCGACTAAGCTAAGACTGGGCATTAATCCCACACTATAACGCTCAATCAAAAATCCTTTGCCATCGTGGAGTGCTGCAATAGGTAAGGAGCGCAAATGGGTATCCATAATAAAAACTAGATTATCAATTTCCCGTTCTTTTAATTCTGTTTCTAGTTGACCAATTGTCCATTGATATAGTTTTTGGGCTGGCCCTAAATATTTAGTCCCGTTAACTTGAACCGGACGAATAATTTCTTGCCTAAATCGCTCCGTCATGGCAATAACTTTTTGTCGTGTTGCATCAGGAATTCTTTTGAGAATGGGTTCTCCTTCAGCAGTGACTAGGATTAATTGTAGTTCGTCAGTAGGTTGGGGTTTGGGATTGTAAGTGCTTGGGTTTGGTTGATTGGTAGTGGGAAGAGAATTGCTATCTGAATTCTGTTTATTTAAGAGTTTTTCGATGACTGTTTGTGGAGTGTCAGTTTCGTTAGGTGAATGAATGGTATTGGGGGCAAAAACAATGTAAATTAAAGCAGGTTTAACTCCTGTAGCGGCTTCAGCGTTACTAAGTATTTTGCGAGCATTATTGAGAGTTTCTTCAGAATTATTATTAACTTGATCGATGTTTAATCTATTATTTGTGCTATTTGTATTTGAGTTGATCTGAGCTGTATTGTCGCTTGTATTAGTATTTGTATTTCTTCGAGATTCATTGTTTCTGGAATTAGTGTTTTGGTTACTGCTATCGAGTCCAATATAAGGATTTGATGTTAAACTTAAATAAGTTTTAAACTGATTAGCGAAATTATCCTCAATCCTTGTTACAATCACTTCGACTCGATCTGGAACATTAATAAATACATTAGGGATAAGACTGGGTAGAGTACCTGGTAAAGCATTATGTAATTCTAGGGATCGACTAATTTCATTTTGCTCTTGGATATCCAGACTATCGGTAATCAGCTTAATGTTATCTTGGGTATAATTAAATAAGAAAAATCGGTTAGGTGAGATTGTATTATCTGATCCACTACTAATTGCCCCAACTGTACCGTTTGTGGTGGCATCTCCCACATAAAAAGGAATTAAGCCGTTACCGCCATGGCGAATTGTAATATCTCCTCCCCCTAATCCACCCGCTGTAGAAATACTGGTTTCTGTACCATTACTATCTAGAAAACTACCAGTAGCGCGGAAGAATCTTTGTGTGGTAATATCTACGTTGCCGCCTTTGCCATTGCTACCACCTTGAGCATTAATTGTGGAAACTTGAATATCGCTGATGGGGTCGAGGATAATGTTACCACCATCTCCAATCGAACCGCTGGCATCAATATCTCCTGCTGTAATACTGATGGCTGCATTAACAGTAATATTACCGCCACTGATACCAGAGGAATTGAGATTACCGCTATTAATAGTTCCGGTTTGACTAGTCAGGTTAATTTCACCGCCGGATGTGGTAATATTGCCTGTAGTTAAGTCGTTGGCACTGATTAAATTTATCTGACCACTTCCCACTGATGAATCTAGATTTTCTGTTTGAATTTTTCCCGTTTGACTAGCAAGGCGAATCTCACCACCAGATGTGGTAATATTACCTGTGCTTATGTCGTTGGCTGTCGCTAAATTTACTGAACCATTTTGGGTTTGTAGGTTCCCTAAAACAATTGTTCCTGTTCCATTATTGTGGGCGATACTAGCCGCCGTAATGTTCCCACCAATTAGATTATGGGCGCTATTAATAGTCAATTTTCCTAATGGAATACTATTGCCAAGAGAATCGCTAAAAGTAATATTACCGCTTCCAGCGGCTAGTGTCAGATTCGCACCGCCATCCAGGGTATTATTAATAGTGATATCTCCACCATCTGCACCTGTGCTGAGGAAGACATTACCTGTGAGATTAGTGGGACTATTTACTGTAATGCTATCGTTACCTAAATTAGCATCAACGGTAAAATTATCGAGTTTGCCACTATTGAATAGAAAAGTATCCTTAGCTGTACCGCCAATTAGGGTTTCAAAAGAGGAAAAGCTGAATATATTGTTAATTGTTCCGATATTATTTGCAGATACTACCCAACTATTATCGGTATTTGCGCCAATTATAGTATCACTCCCAGCACCGCCAATTACCTGTTCTATATTCAGGAGGCTATTATTTGCCAGATTAACGGTAATGGGGGAGGTGTATCTTGAGTAATCGAGGATATCTGTACCTCCACTACCATTAATTGTGCCGCTAATATTTGTACCATTATTAAAGATAAAGGTATCGTCAGCACTGCCGCCAATTAAGTTTTCAATGGAGGAGAAGGTTAAGCCATTGGGGAAACCACTGATAGTACCTGCATCGGTTCCGGTAATTGTCCAGGTGGTATTTTGGTTAAGACCAACTAAAGTCGATCCTCCGGCAATATTTACTGGAGCGTTGAAGTTATAGGGATTGAGGGTAATTGTACCAGTATTGTTGGCTTGTCCAATGGTGATAGAGGTAAAGCCATTTTTGATAGCAGCTAAGTCAGTTGTGAGTAAATCTAAGTTAGTTGTACCGCTATCTGTAGTACCGCCAATGATAATTCCCTGGCTTGGGGTTTTGGCTTGAATTGTTAGTTTGGCGTTGTCACCTCGAATTGAATCAACTCCTCCTGTGAAGTTGATTTCGTTTGCGGTTAAATTGATATCCGCATACTTAAAGGAACCAGTGAGGTCATAATTGTTAATGTTGGATATCGTGATGCTGTTACCTGCATCAAGGTTCACAAATCCGCCATTGCCAGCACTTCCGGAACTACTCTGAGACCAGGAGTATAACTCCCCTATGATGCTAATATTATTGGCAGCAGAAAGTGTGATCGCACCTCCATTACCGCTGCCGCTACCACTAAAAAACGAGTATACAGTGGAAATGTTAATATCACTACCAGCAGTTAGAGATATCGCTCCCCCATTGCCATTATCACCACCACTATATAAGGAGCTGAGAGAACCTGAAACATTAATATCACTACCAGCAGTTAGAGATATCGCACCTCCATTCCCATTGCCACCGCCACTAAAGAGCGACTGTAAATAACCTGTAACATTAATATCACTACCAGCAGTTAGAGATATCGCTCCCCCATTGCCATTACCACCACCACTATATAAGGAGCTGAGAGAACCTGAAACATTAATATCACTACCAGCAGAAAGTGCGATCGCTCCCCCATTGCCATTACCACCACCACTATGTAAGGAGCTGAGAGAACCTGAAACATTAATATCACTACCAGCAGAAAGTGCGATCGCTCCCCCATTCCCACTACCACTAAGGAGGGAATTGAGAGAACCTGTACTGATATTGCCATTAGTGGTTGTGATGGTAATCGCTCCTCCACTCCCAGCACTATTACCACCACTAAACAATGAATCCACAGTGCCTGCAATAGTGATATCGCTACCAGCACGAAGAGCGATCGCTCCTCCATTTCCGGATATACCAGAGGAAGGATTAGAAAGGGATGTTAAATTACCTGTGCTAATAGTACCGTTATTTGCCGTGAGCGCGATCGCGCCCCCATTCCCAGAAATAGAATATGAGTTTAGATCCTGAGTTTTAATATTGCCTTGAGTAGATGAGATAGCGATCGCTCCTCCACTCCCAGTATTACCAGAGCTAGCAGAGAAGGAGTTCAAAACGCCTGTAACGGTAATGTCATTGGTACTATTGAGAGTGACTCCTCCCCCATTTCCGCTATAAGAATAAGAGCTTAAATTGTTAGTGTTGATGCTACCGTTTATAGCAGTAAGAGAGATCGCTCCTCCCCGCCCTATTCCAGAATTATTATTTTGGGATTGTAAAGAACCTGTACTGATGCTACCATTAGCAGCTTTGAGAGTAATGGCTCCTCCATTCCCAGGATTAGAATGAGAATCCAGATTTCCTGTGTTAATATTACCATTACCAGCGGTAAGTGATATTTCTCCCCCATTACCAACCAGAGAAAAAGCATCAATTTGAAGTGTTTGAATACTACCGCTAGCTTCGATAATGACTGGACCGCCAACTATATTACCATAACCGAAATCACCAACACTAATATTACCCAAAATAGTAACATTTCCTGGTGAAGAAGTTCCTCCTGTAGACGTAAAATCCGTTCCACCGACACCAAATTGAGGAACATTTGGTGGATGATCCAATACTGTTCTACCCGCACGGAGTACCAATCCCGGTTGAGTATTCAGAGAATATTTAATCACATCTGGATCAGTCGTCGGAATCGCTGCATCTGCCGCATTAATATTAATACTCCCAGTGGTAATACTACCTTTTGCTTCAACTTTCAGCGAAGCACCCGTATAATCCCCAAAAGTGACATCCCCATTAGCACTAATAATCGGATCGAATAAACTGATAAAATTGCCCGGTGCGCCTGATAAATTCTGGATGGCAAAACTCCCCGCACTGGCAAAATGAGCATCACCTGAAATAACTCCATCACTGATTAAACTCAGATTACCACCACTAACAAACGGAGTTTCGGGATGATTCAGCGCCAGGATATCAATACTTTGATTCCCTTGAATCGTTAGATTTCTCCCCCCATAAATAACGACAGGATTAGCGACACTATCTCGCACTCTTACCGTATTTTTCGCCAGCAAATTCATATCCCCAGTTGTCACTAACTGGCTTTCTGATAATGTCAGATTCCGATCAGCAGATAAGGTGGCTGTTTGCCCATTTAGATGATTAACTGCTACATCCCCAGCTTGTACTTCAAGTCCAGAATTTGCCAATTCTACTTTTCCTGAATTAACCGCTACACCAGCATTACTATCAACCCCACTACCTGTTAGTAATTCTGGTAAACTGAGAGGTGTTATTGATTGAGTATTAGGCGGTGCTTCAATCTCTAAACTGAGAATTTGTCCTGTTTGATTAACCCGTATCCGACTCGTTCCCGGCACTGATGTGACAGTAATATTACCTCCTTGTAAAGTCCCGGTACTAATCACACTTCCGCCAGTTAAAGACAGATTTGCTCCAGGAGATACGGATAAGTTACCCAGATTAATAATTGCTCCTGGTTGTAATGTCTCAAACCGAAACCCATCAGGATTGCCAACTAAACTATTATAGTCATTGCTGCCAAAAGCATTAAACCAACCTCCAGGAAAACCAATCCCTGTAGCGGTAGTAGCGGTAAATGAAGCCGGAACATTTAATTCGGCATTTCTCCCAAAGACAATCCCCGCCGGATTCATTAAAAATAAATTAGAATTTCCGCCAGTGACTTGGATTAAACCATTAATAATAGAAGGATCTCCCCCAACCACCCTTCCTAAAATATTCCGGATACTGGGATTAGATAGAAAGTTGGCAATTTCACCATTAGAGAGTCCAAATTGCTGAAAGCTTTGGAATAAATTTGCTCCATCTCCGGAAAGAGTCCCACCTTGAATATTAAATTGATTGCCGTTGATAGTAACAGTCGTACCTGTACCATCAACGGCAGGAATAATAGACTGAGATTGTGCAGGTTTTATCCCGATATTTGTCGCTAAAGATATTGCGGCTAATGATAAGCTAGCCGTTTTGAGAATTGAGGTAGTTTTTTCTGTTATTGGGAAAATACCCCCCCAACCCCCCTTAGTCAGGGGGGCGATAGTCAGGGGGGCGATAGTCAAGGGGGAGATTGGAGAGGGGTTTTGTGGTGTTAAAAAAGCTAAAGCGTAGGATGTTAAGAGACAACGTTTAAGCTTCCAGGAAAACAAATAGAGCAGGTTAGCTCCTATTTTGTAGGTTTGTATCATTACCCCAAAGCGCTCGCTCAAACCTCGGCGTTTTAACGCTCCCTCAATTGCCGCATGACTATAATAAACCTGTTCGGTTTGTTTGGTATAGGAAATACTATCTGGATTAGAGCGATAATAATAGAGCCACTTTTTCAGGTGTCTGACTTGGGTAATTTCTGACAGTCTCAGACAAAGATCGTATTCTTCTGCATATTGAAACTTTTCGTCAATTCCTCCCACTGTCTCGAATAATGAACGACGCATCAAACGAAAATGAAACGTCATTAAGTTGGTGAGAAGTCGTTCTTTTGAATAGGGAACATTGGTACGATATCCGAAACCAATAATATCGCCAGTTTCATTAATATCGTAATAATTAGTATAAACTAAACCCACATCAGGTTCAGTCTCCAGAATCGCGACAGTTTCTGCTAAAGCTGTTGGCGCTAACAAATCATCGCTATCAACCCAACCTAAATAAGTACCATTAGTTTCAGCAATTGCAGCTTTTAATGCTGCGACTCTCCCTTGATGTGGTGCGGTGACAACCCGCACTCGGTTATCCCTTCGCGCATAATCGTGGCAAATCTCCACCGAGGCATCCGTCGAGCCATCATCCCAAATTAACAGTTCAAAATCTGTCCAGGTTTGGGCGAGAATGCTTTCAATCGCAGCGCTCAGGTAACGCTCTCGGTTATAAGTTGTGATAACAATGGAGATTGGCAGAGTCATAATTAGCGATCGCAAACAATTTAAGTTTCGCTTTGTTTTTTGTCTGACACACCCAGATTCTTTGATGACTTCCAGAGAAAATAGGAATGATATTCCTGCTGCTTCGTACTCAATCAGGTACAGCTCAATCGCTGTCATCTGCGATCTACTTTACAGGGGCGCAAGCTATCGCCTTCGGCAGCGGCGAAGCCGATCCCGCCATATCTTGCTATTCTAGATCCGATCCAGTAAACATGAGGAATAGGGAATGGGGAATGGGCGATCGCAAAAAACTAATAACCCAAGTTGCTAGTTATGAGTTTAGATCTTTTCGATCCCCCTAAATCCCCCTTACACAGGGGGACTTTGAAGAAAAGTTTCCTCCTTTTTAAGGGAGACTTTGAAGGAAAGTTCCCCCCTTACTAAGGGGGGCTAGGGGGGATCTAACCGTCAATATTTGTAACTAGCAACTTGCATTAATACCAATTTCCTAAAGATCTGCTACAGATGCGATTCTGGCTCCCCCCTTAGTAAGGGGGGTTGGGGGGGTGAATCTGTAGCGCTATTTTAGAAATTGGTATAACAACCAACTACCAACAACCAACCATGAGTGAAACTTCAATTCGCCCTGCCTTAATTACCCAAGTATTCCCCAACTCCATCGCTGCAGAGATAGGATTTGAACCGGGCGATGCCATTATTTCTATTAATGGTACTCGTCCTCGCGATCTCATTGACTATCAGTTTTTATGTGCTGATGAAATACTAGAATTAGAAGTTATCGATACCAAAGGGAAAACCCATTTACTGGAAATAGAGAAAGACTATGACGATGACTTAGGATTAGAATTTGAAACGGCATTATTTGATGGCTTAATCCAGTGCAATAATCGCTGTCCTTTTTGCTTTATCGATCAACAACCTCCCGGTAAGCGAGAAAGTTTATATCTTAAGGATGATGACTACCGCCTCAGTTTCCTTTATGGTTCTTACTTAACCCTCACTAATCTGACTCAAAAAGAATGGGATAGAATCGAACAAATGCGCTTATCTCCACTTTATGTTTCCGTCCACGCTACTGAACCAGAAATCCGCAGCCGTTTGCTGAAAAATCATCGCGCTGGACAAATTTTAGAACAATTACAATGGTTTAAAGAACGACGTTTACAAATTCATGCTCAAGTTGTAGTTTGTCCAGGAATTAATGATGGAGTTTATTTGGAAAAAACTATCCTAGATTTAGCTAAATTCCATCAAGGTGAAATTCCCACAGTAGCTTCTGTTGCAGTTGTTCCAGTCGGGTTAACTCGCTTCCGCCCTCGAGAAGATGAATTAATACCAGTTACTAGAGAAAAAGCATTAGAAGTAATTGGACAAATTCAGGTGCTTCAGTCACAATTCCAGCATGATTTTGATTCTACATTTGCTTGGTTAGCCGATGAGTGGTTTTTAATTGCTGGGCAGGATTTACCACCTGAATCTCATTATGAAGATTATCCACAAATCGGTAATGGGGTGGGTTCAATTCGTCAGTTTATACAAGAGTTTCAAGATATTGCAAATCAAATGCTACCCAGTCGCTTGGAGATACCTCGACAATGGACTTGGGTGGTGGGAAATGCTGTAGAAAATGCTTTTGCTCCCTTGGTGCAGCAGTTAAATGAAGTGACGGGATTGGTAGTAAATTTGGTGGCTTTGCGTAGTAATTATTGGGGACAGGAGATAACTGTGACTGGGTTATTGACGGGACAAGATTTATGGTCGGGATTGGCTGGGAAAGATTTGGGTGATGGGATACTTTTACCGACGGTGATGTTGAAGCATGATGATACTCGGTTTTTGGATGATATGACGGTGGAGGAATTGAGTGGTAAATTGGGGGTTTCTCTGTTTCCTGTCAATGGAATTGAGGAATTGATTGCTGTTTGTATTGGGGCGTAAGGTGGGTGTTTTTTGGGGAATTTTTTTAACCCAGAGGTTTACACAAAGATGCCCAGAGATTTTTGTGGATTATAAAAGATTGAAGTGGGGTAGAATAGACTGTATAAATTCTAAAAGGTTATTAGCTCGCCTTTGGATTATCCTATCACAATCGCTGAAATGACGCAATATCGTAAATTATTGACAATTATTTTTAATAATTTCAACGAAGTTATGCGGCTTTCAGCGATCGTTTGTTAAGTTATGTAAAATGCGATTTTTTTTTTCAGGGAGAGTGGTTGGGAGTGAGGGGTAATACCAAATCCGCTTTTAAAACCCCCGTTATCATCTCCATGATTTTTCTCCCCAGCCCCCAGCCTCTTGCCTAAGAGGGTTTTTGAAGATAACGGGAGTAGCTAACCCGGATTTGGTAAGCTGCTACGCATTTAATTTGTATATCCCCACACCCTACACCCCACATCCCTTTCAACAAATTTAATATCCAATTTAGATGCGCGACAGCTTATCATGTCCGGTGACATCGCTTTTCTTTGAAACGCCATACTTTCCAAGAACCGCAGGGATCGCCAAGGATCAAAGTACTATCGCATATTAGAGAAAAACAATTCCTTCCAGTGTAAATTAGTGATATAGATTCCAGAATCTATGGTCAAAACTACTGAAAGTAAGACAGGAGTAATGGCAATGAAACGATTGCAGCAATGGATAATTTTATTATTAGCAACGCTGGTGACGTTTGTGGCGGTCATTGGCTACCACAATTATACCCACGCACAGTCATCATCCCCAGCACCGAAACTGACACTTCAAACCGCAGGATTAACCCTAAAGGAGTTAGGCTCTGGAGTATATGGATTAATTGCCAGTACTGATTTTCCACCTCAAGATCCCAATGTCGCAATTTGTAATGGGGGGATTGCGATTGGTACGGATAGCGTTTTAGTTATCGATCCTTTTCAGAATACGCCATTGGCAGAGTTAATGTTTGCTACTGTCAAAAAACTAACTGATAAACCAATTAGTTATGTCTTGAATACTCATTATCACTTCGATCATACTGGAGGTAATCCTGCTGCGAAAGCGAGGGGTATATCAATTATTGGCAGAAGCCCAATCCGTGAATTTATGCTAGATCGTAACCAAGAACGGGACCCCAATCCTACTCCACCTACTCTGGTTCTTAATAGCGATAGCAGTATTTGGCTTGGCGATCGCGAAATACAATTACATAAGGTGGAAGGACATTCTGGCGGTACGGATTTAGTGGCTTATGTCCCTGATGCTAAAGTTCTCTTTACTGGCGATATTTTGTTCCATCAACGGATTCCCTATATTGCCGATGGGAATATTAAACAATGGCAAGCTAGTTTAGCTGAATTAATTACTACTTATCCCGATGCTACGATATTGCCGGGACATGGTGCAGTGACAAACCGTCAGGGATTACAAAGCTTAAGTCGCTATTTTCAAGATTTAGAAAAATTAGCGCTAACTTGGAAAAAAGAATCCCTGACAAAAGAACAAGTTTTAGCCCGTTTTGCCCAAGTGCCCGCAGCTTACAAAGAGTATAAGTTTCAGGGATTATATCAGAGTAATCTGGAAACTGCGTACCAGCAAATTACTCTCGCTACAAATTGATATTGTTCGTAGTAGGCACTTTAGTGCCTATAGCAATCCTAAATGAGTTG
>DOIX01000192.1:15685-15926 GCA_003511885.1 Cyanobacteria bacterium UBA11153 | reverse complement strand
AATTAGAGGCGTAGCGATCGCAAAAATTCTACAGGTTTGCTCAATGAGTAAAAAAATGCCACTATAGTCTTGCTGCAAGGATAACACAACGCACAATGGCTCAAGAACGAACCTTACCCGAATTTCAAGTTCAAGAAGGAATAATTACCAAAGAAGAGGGGTTAATCCTCTACGAGGATATGGTATTAGGGCGCTTGTTTGAAGACAAGTGTGCCGAGATGTACTATCGGGGCAAAATGTT
>DOIX01000192.1:15234-15464 GCA_003511885.1 Cyanobacteria bacterium UBA11153 | reverse complement strand
ATGTACTATCGGGGCAAAATGTTTGGCTTTGTCCACCTGTACAATGGTCAAGAGGCTGTATCAACTGGCGTAATTAAGGCGTTAAACACTCACGAAAATGATTATGTTTCCAGCACCTATCGGGATCACGTCCACGCTTTGAGTTCAGGTGTACCAGCGCGGGAGGTGATGGCTGAGTTATTTGGGAAAGCAACTGGGTGCAGCAAAGGACGCGGCGGCTCGATGCACAT
>DOIX01000192.1:14832-15020 GCA_003511885.1 Cyanobacteria bacterium UBA11153 | reverse complement strand
GGCGGCTCGATGCACATGTTCTCTAGCGAACATCATTTGCTTGGCGGATATGCTTTTGTTGCCGAAGGAATTCCGGTGGCGACGGGTGCCGCTTTTGCGGCGAAATATCGTCGCGAAGCTTTGGGAGATTTAAGCGCTACTGGTGTTACCGCTTGCTTTTTTGGGGATGGTGCTTGCAATAACGGTCA
>DOIX01000192.1:14324-14466 GCA_003511885.1 Cyanobacteria bacterium UBA11153 | reverse complement strand
GCCAGCGTCTTTGGTATGGCGGGCGTGGAAGTGGATGGGATGGATGTATTGGCGGTGCGGCAGGTGGCTCAAGAGGCAATTGCCCGCGCTCGTGCTGGTGAGGGTCCTACTCTCATTGAAGCACTAACTTACCGTTTCCGAG
>DOIX01000192.1:13802-13976 GCA_003511885.1 Cyanobacteria bacterium UBA11153 | reverse complement strand
GCTGAGGAATTAAAGGCGATCGATCGCAAAGTTCAAGAGACAATTGATGATGCGGTTAAGTTTGCTGAAACTAGTCCGGAACCGGATCCTAGCGAGTTACATCGCTATATTTTTGCTGAAGATTAACTGAAATTAGCGAATCAATGAAGCAAGTTTTCAGTTTTCAGTTTTGAG
>DOIX01000192.1:13415-13574 GCA_003511885.1 Cyanobacteria bacterium UBA11153 | reverse complement strand
CAGTTTTCAGTTTTGAGTTTTCAATGCCAAACTCTAATTTATGGATAGGGGACACTTGACAGATTAGCAATGTATAATTCTCAACTGTCCCCTATAGCGATCCCAAATGAGTTGTAACAAGTGAGATGCTTGAAACCCAGGTATAGCGCTACGCATTAA
>DOIX01000192.1:0-13013 GCA_003511885.1 Cyanobacteria bacterium UBA11153 | reverse complement strand
TTGTTTACTGGCTTTCAGCTTCGGCTCTTTCGTCGAACTCAGGTTATTTATGTAGAGCTTGCTGTATAAGATTGTTCTCTTCATAAATCTCGCTGCTCAAACCTTGCCAAAAAACCTGAATTTGTCCAAGAAAGTCGAGCTACAAACTTAATCCGCTCTGTGAATAAAACAGGCGGATAGCTTTATTAAAAGCTAATGTTCGATGTGGTAGCCGAAATTGAGCCTAGACTGGGTTGCCAACTAGAGAGAAAGCTTCAGATGGCATAATGTGATACTTCACTAGATTTCCTAAATCTTGGAGTTGGCTGATAGCCTCAGCACCTTCCAACTTCATCAATTCGCGATCGTCTCGCATCTCTGTCCAGGTGATGCCATAATCTGATACCAAAAAGCGAATCAGATGATTTTCTCCCAAACTAACCATAAATGATGCGCTATTCATCTGGCCTCCACAGGTGTAGCAAGATGCTAGATAGCCTTTATTTTCCAGTACAATTGCCAATGCTTGGAGATTCATGACCAAATCTTGGACAAATTGTCGATGTTGCTCTGCTAGTCTGATAAACATGTTTCTTTTCCTCACACCACTCATATAGAGCTGAAACCTTTATACTTTCTTAAGATTTTAACATTCACCTCTTAGTATTGTTGGGGGGATAATTTGAAAGATTCCCAAACATTCCAGATGCTTTTGATTACAATTACGGCCTAGTCTTGTCCGCAAGGATTTAGCAATTGTTGCTTAACCCTGAAGAGGGAGCAAGGTAATAGTGAGCTTACCGCGACAGATTAGGGATCTTTGTTCAGTACAAACGGATTGGCTCAATTCCGTATATGATTAATTTCAATTAACCCTGACCAACAGATAACAATAAGTAATGTCTCCTCAGCTTAAACCGACTTGAGGAAACAGTTGCGATTGCCTTCGGCAGGAGCAAAGCCGATCCCATCTGAGTAATTGAGAATCCAGCCGATTCAGGATGCTAGCTAATTTCCCACCAACCAAAGGCAGGCCCAATTAACCGCACCGTCAGCCACCAAAGCACCAGAAAACCGATCCCAACCCAGGCTCCCTTAGTAGTCAGCTTGATAAATTCCTCGCTCTGACTTTTGGTAATCGGTAGCCAGCCGAAGAGTTTTGCTTCTTGACCATACTTATCACCTAGAGCCGCTTTACGGCGTTTCGCTTCACCCATAATTACAAAAACCTCCAGGAACTTTAGTAGTTTAGTTTTTCTTCTCGGCAAGAGGAACTAGGGCATTTGAGCAGAAGCCCTCAACTGCTATCCTCCAACCCCGGTGTGGGGAGTGAGGGCGCAGAGGGAATTTAACAACTCAATTAATTTCTGCCGATCTGCACTAGAAAAAACAATACTACACCTTGGGGTACAGGCTAGAAACACTTGCCAGCTCTAGATAGGCTATATCGCCACAAATGGTGTGTCGGTGGCACATCCAGCAATGGCGAGAATGATAGCTCAAGCTAATAGGCAAGGGCGCAGCTCCAATTTCTGTTGATTAGCCCTCTCACCGCTGACATGCCTGTTTTACCCACCAAGGCTCATCTGTTTAAATTTGGTTTAGAGTCGGTACTGTATAACAGATCCCGACTTGACCTGAACTAGTTGAATTTAATCATAGCGCTGGCAGATCTACTTGGTAGAGAATTGTTTACGAAACGACAAGATAACGTTAGCCAAAGGCATCGCACCTCTCCCACCTGAGTTCGGAGGAGAGGAGTATGCGCTTCGCGCTTCGCGCTTGCCAACGGTGTTTTCCCTGGACTTTTTTCATGATAGTTACCACGCATTGGGCTTGTAATATCGATTTCTTGCCTAAGAGATTTGATCTTAAAATGTTGTAAAGCTCTTGTTTACTTGCTTTCCGCTTCGGCTCTTTCGTCGAACTCAGGTGGGTTAGGTTTTTTACAAATCATTTCGCGATAGTAATGACATCACAGATTCTTCCTGACGCAAGGCAAAACTATCAGCAACAACTAATGATGGTAATTCGCCAACAGGTGCATTTGATGTAAAATTAAGCCGATTGTGAGCTACCCAATTACCTCTAACACGCCAACCAACGCGATCGCAAAAATTACACCAATTTTGCCAATGTGTTTTCTTCGTATCCAGTACATTTTGCCAGATGCGCTTTTGTACGGTTAAGCCAAAACGATTGCCGCTTGCCTCTCTCCAGATTTTATCGATTATATGTAATTCCTGAATGGGGAATCTTTCAATATCACTAACTTTTAACCATCCTTCTTTTCCGGATGCTTTCAGTATCAAAGCTGCTGTTTCTTTATCTGCGGCTTGCCATTCCTCAAGAGATAGCAAACTCCGCAATCTCACATAATCTCCTGGTGCAAGTCCCCCGATGGGGGCAGTACCGCCTAACATGGTTAACCATTCTGGCACGGATTGGGGACGATCTTCCGGTTTCATCGCCATGCCTTGGAGGATAGCACGATTTACGCGATCGCTAATTTTGGGATTAATTTGTTTTGGGGTTTCCAATTCCAGACTATAAGCGCGGATTGGTGAAGGGATGGGAATTTTTCCCGTCAGGATAGAATATAGAGTGGCGGCTAAAGCATAAATATCAGTATAAGCCCCTCGTTTGGCTCGCCAATCGTATTGTTCAATTGGGGCAAAGCCTTCTGAGAGAGATTGAGTATGAGTTTGGGTTAAATTGGGGGTAAATTCGCGAGCAATACCAAAGTCAATTAATACTGCTTCCGGACAATCCCGACGGAGCATAATATTGAGAGGTTTAATATCCCGATGGAGTAAGCCATCATTGTGAATTAATGTTAAAGCTTCCCCAATTTGCTGGATATAGCGCAATCCTTCTAATTCTGGTAAAACCCCTTGATCCCAAATGCGATGAGCTAAATTTTCCCCATCAATATATTCCATTACCATGCACCACTCTTCGCCCTCTTGAATCACTTCCTCTACCCGCACTATATGAGGATGGCGAAATTTGGCTAAACGTAAGGCTTCGTTAAGGAAATCCTGCTGATATTTGGCAAAATTGTCTTCGCTGTGGAGGTAATCGTTTAGGGTTTTGATGACTGAGTGGTTGCCTTCTTTGTCTGTCACTAGATAGGTGATGCCAAAACCACCTTGCCCTAGTACTTTTTCAAGGGTGTACTTGCCGCGTTGTAATTTCTGTCCCGGTTTCCAAGTCATGGTGTATTCCTCATTTCGGTCAATACCGATGTGGCAGTTGCTATACTATCTTCAGCCCTATTTATATAGTACATATATACTATACGATAGTCAAGGATTTTTCTGGCAACTCCCCACTCCTCATACCGAGTTGCCCTCGGCGATAAGCTGCGGCGCATCTAAATTGGATAGTAAATTTGTCGAAAGGGTTGTGGGGTGTGGGTATATACAAATTAAATGCGTAACAGCTTAGTAGTTAAGAGAGATCCTTTAATTGAGATCTTGCACCAATGTCAATAAACCTGAAAAAGCTTGATTTTGGGTGACGATAACAACGAAATATCAAGGGTTGTAGCTCTTTATTGAGAATGGTGCAAGATCTGAGTTTAACCAAAAAGCCTAGCGCTAGACTACTGATAGCGCTACAGATATCACCCATAAGAAGGCAACGGGCGAAGGTGGAAGTTTTAACTTTAATGACTCCTCTTAACCTGAGTTCGATATAACATTCTAGTAAGCTAGAAAACCAGCCGTAGAATTAATTCTACGGCTAATAGCTTAAGTCCATTTTAATGGACTAAAATTATGATGCTAGTCAGTTTTAACTGACTTAAGCTATTAGGCAGTGGTTTGAACCACTGCCGGGTTTTCCGGCTGTGATAATATCAAATATTAATCCCGGATTTCGATATTGTAGTTTTGGCAGAGGGATTTGAGTTTTTGTTTAACGCGATCGCGGATACTATCGGGAGCTACAATTATGCAATCTTCCCAATACCGGGATACTTCCCGAATCAGCCAAAAAGGGTTGACGACGCGCCGCACTACATACCGCACCTCGCCCCTGAGTTGGTTTTCCAAATCCTCCTCTTTAACTTCGTATGCTTTTGCCAGCCAACCCCTAAACTGTAAGTACACTTTAATGGAGTCCAATTCACCTCGCCACTCACCATTAATGGGCAAAACTGACTGAATATTGTCAAAACGCAAGCAGCGGTTGTGCCACAATTCTGGTAAATCGGGGTTCTCATCTGCCACGTCTTTGGTTTCTTCACACCAGACTTGCAGGTAGAAGCGTTTTTCGTAAAAGGGAATTTCGGCATAACGGACAGTAAATTCTAATTCTTGATTTTGGGAGTTACGGTAGAGGAGGCAGAATGGCTGCTTTCTTGCCATGAAATCCTCAATCTGAATCCGCCATCCTTCCGTGGGTTGGCTGAGTTGTTTCATGAGGGATTGACGGAGGGGTGTTTCGAGTTTACCTTGATTTAGTAAAAGTGCAAGTACAATTTGAGCTTCTCCAATATGGCCTCCATCCTGCAAAGCTTTGATGGCTTGCTGCAAAGCATTAACCTGATTAGAGTTGAGGGTAAAAGGTTCTCCGACGGCTAGCTGTTGTTGGGCGATCGCGACAATCAGCCCCGATACGCTGGGTTCCTTGCCCCAAAAGATTTTGAGGCGGCGGGCGAGGGCTTCTAGCTGCTCTTTTGTTCCGGGTGGGATTGACAGTGTGATTGTGTCTTTTTTACGGGGCATTGGCAAAATATACTTGCACTTTTCGGAAAACTATGTCATTATCGATCTAGTTAAAGTACAGATTAACTCAATTCACAGCCATCTAACTATGACAGCCTACACTATTGGGCTTCAACCCGTATACTCGCAGCGGGCGGAAGCAGTTCCCCAGGGCGTGACGTTACCGCCAGATTTGTCATCGCTTTCCTGGCATCAAGCCGAAACTTTTAAGCTGCTGCAAGATCCGAATATTGACGTGATTTTCAATACGGCGATGACGGGGGATGGTAAAAGTTTGGCGGCTTATTTAGCAGCTATGACAAATCGTACCTACACTTTAGCTATGTACCCGACAAACGAATTAGCGCGGGATCAGGAAAAACAGGTGGCAGGTTATAAAGCTAAGTTTAAACCGGAATACGATCCGCAAATTTATCGGTTAAATGCGGCAATTTTGGAGGATTTTATCCAGACTAATAAATTATCTTCTAAATTAGCAGGATTATGCGATCGCGCTGATAATGCCGAGATTCTCCTGACTAATCCCGATATCTTTCACTATATCCATGATTTCCGCTACTTGCGGCGGAATCAGGAGGGAAAGGGAGATAATGCTAATCGTTTATTTGCCAAGATTGACGATAATTATCAATTATTTTTGTTTGATGAGTTCCATGTTTTTTCATCGGCGCAAACTACGAGTATTTTCAATGCAATTCTACTGATTAAGCACACTCTGCCAGGGAAAAAATTTCTGTTTCTTTCGGCGACTCCCAACGATTTATTAGAGGATTTTTTAGCAAAGGCTGGATTGAGGTATCGAATTATCGATCCGGTTAAACAGGGTGCTTATCAGTTTACACCGGGGGATAATTGGCGACAGATTAACTATCCGATTCGCCTGAATTTTCCGCAAAAATTAGAACCTAACTTACGTTCGAGTTATGACTGGATTGTGGAGAATGCGGAAACTACCATTTTGCAGTTTTTTCAAGAACATCCTGGGAGTAAGGGGGCAATTATTTTAAACTCGATTGCGGCTGTCAAAAAGTTAGTACCTAGATTCAAGGAGATTTTTGAACCGTTGGGGTTGAAGGTAAGAGAAAATACCGGATTGACGGGGGAGACAGAAAAATCTAAATCGGTAACAGAGGCAGATTTGCTGTTGGGAACTTCTACAATTGATGTGGGAGTGGATTTTCAAATTAACTTTTTGGTATTTGAAGCCGCAGATGCAGGGAATTTTATTCAAAGGTTTGGCAGGTTGGGGAGACATGAAGGTTTTGAGGTTTATCAGGCTTATGCTTTGCTACCGAATTTTATTGTAGAGAGGCTGTTTGAAATGGAAAAGCATCCATTGCAAGATGGGGAAATTTGCGATCGCATTACTTTTTCTGATGCTATTCGCGCCCATTATGGCTATGTGAATGAGTTTAAACAGTATCCCAAGCGGTGGGGTGGAATTCAATCTGCTTGCGTTCATTTGGAATTAAAGAGACCTCAAATGCAAAGTAAATATCCTGAAGCTGCCGACAAGTTTGCTGCCGATATTGAAAGTGCTTTAGGGATATCAATTAAACAGATGTATGGGCAGCTTTTCCGCTGTATGGAAAAGGAAAAAAAGAAAATTATTGAAGAGGCGCGGAGTTTTCGGGGAATTAGTCAGTTAGATTGTGGTATTTATGATGGAACTAATTCAGATGAACCGGAAAGAGAAAGGTTTAAAACTTATAATCTTCCCAGTTTGTTGAGTAACTTTACATTTGAGTGGATGGAAAAGAAAGACTTTATGGCACAAGCCAAGAAAGCTGGGTTAGCAAGTAGTCGGTTTGATGAGGCTTTGTGTTATTTGAAGTTAACTGGTTATCGGGAATTGCGAGAGGATTGGCAATTTTATTATTCAGGAGACGATTTAAAGGATATGTCTAAATCTGGGAAGGTGCAAATTATTAAAGGTTTGGAAGTAACAGGGGGAATTAATCAGATTAGTCGCAAGTTAGCGAATCGAGGGTTAGTCTGTTTTATTTCAGATTGCGATCGCGCTACCTTAAGAGGAAAGTTGGGATTACCAATTCATTTTCAGGCTTATAGATTAAGCGATCGCGCTGAGGAACGAAAACCGCCTTTTACGATTGCTTTTGGGCGATCCGCATTGTTGTTAGAGACGCTAATTTGGCACTGGAAGCCAAAGGAGGATGAAGGATGGATTTGTTGATTTGGGGGAATAGATGATTTTAGATGAGTTATGCCAAGCTTGGAGGAAGAGGAATTATATCGAATATGTTGGGATTTGGATAATATCTTTTTTTAACGCAAAGATCGCAAAGGGCGACGCAAAGGTACGCAAAGGTTTTTATATCGGTAGTTGAATAATTCCTATGTAATGGAAAATGATATGACTAGAGATAATTTGCTATCGCGAATTTCCATAGATCCGAATATCTGTTTCGGTAAACCTTGTATTCGCGGACATCGTATTTGGGTTTCTTTGATTCTGGATTACTTAGCAGGTGGCGAAACAATTGACGAAATTTTGGCAGCATATCCAAGTATAGAAAGAGAAGACATTTTAGCTTGCATTGCTTATGGTGCTGAAGTAACGAATCAAAGAACGAGTTTTACAAAAGGTAATTAAACTATGAATGAAAATCAAATAGATGAACTTTACAAATGGCTACATTCTCCAGATAAGAATGAAGAAATACCAGCAAAGCCGGAACTTTTGACAATTCGATTGTTTAAAGAAGCGGTGCGGGAGGTAGAAGGTAATGAAAGCGATCGCCTTCTCGCATCTTTTGCTGAAAATGTCTTACCTCAGCTAATTAATCAGTTAGTTGGTGCAACAGCCAAAGGCGGTAAATTTACAGAAGATAGACGTGCCGAAGGGAAAAATGTGGAACGGAGTAAACACGATCAATCTTTTACTTCACATCTGCTTAACGGTTTATTCCCGACTTATCGAATTCTGAAAAAGCTGAAGATAGAGACAGCGGAAACTAATCCTGTTAAACGCCATTGCAGCGAAACAGAAATTACTCTTTTTATTGCTTCCTATATTCTCCACGATTTTGATAAATTTCCTGATTATTCTGGCTGGTTAGCTAATCAAGATTCAGATGGGAAATTCCTCAATCGCGATTGGCGAGAAAAACCACCTCATAAGGATGAAGCGCCTAACTTCGGACGGGAATATGTGGCGGAAAAGTTACAAGCATTTGGCTTAGATAGCTTATTAAGTAACAACTGGGAATCTCATATTGATGATATTGTCTGGATGAGCAATAATGCTGGGGTTAAATATGATGCGGATTTAGGCTTGGTAAGTCGGGGATTACAACCTCAATTAGATGGGAGAGTGAGAGGAACTTTGGCAAATTTAGTCAGACTTTCCGACTTATTTGCCTCGGTGGTAAAACGTCCCGGTGATGTGGAATCAGAAGGGTTAGGTGATGTTTTGCGTAGCCTTAGTAATGGACAGTTTCAGTTTAGCTATCATTCCCTTTCTGACAATCGCGGTGTATTGACAAATATCATTAATAATGCTTTGATGGATGCTCATCCCAGAGAATTTTATACACCGTTATTGTATTTACCTGATGGGGTGGTTTATCTAGCCAAAATTGATGCACCTGAGATTGATACGGAAGGAATTACCCATCAAGTTATCGCTAAAATTCAGCATCTTTGTGCCGAGAGACTGAGATTAAAACCAACGGGATTTAGTCGGGATGGGAAAGGCTTTAAATTTGCTGAATATTACTGGCTATTTTTCAATGCAATTGAACTGATGGAAGTCAGTATTGCAGCGGCTTGTAAACTGATTCCTAGCACCAAAGGTTCCTCGGCTAAAAAACGTAGTGATAGCTTGGTAGCTTTTCAAAAAGCTGGTGAATTACCAAGTCAGTTTAATGTAGAATTTGAAGAAGATTACCGAATCGATCGCTTGGCAGAATTTGGCGATATTCTCTGTCGCAAAATATGGGATAATTGGTGCGATAGCTTTCAAAGTTACCAAAAAAATTTATCCAAAGCTAACCGGAAAACTCTACCCGAATTAGACTTAACTCAAAAACTGGCTGAATTCTTAGGTTTAGGGGATGAAATACCTGGATTATCAGCGATTAAATCCCTGAAAAAAACTGGCGGGGTTCCCCTGGATTGGTATTATCTCTCGGCACGGTATTTTCAGAAAAATAAAGGATTAGATGAAGGACAATTGCGGGAGGTAATGGAGGGAATAGTTACTCATGCGGCTAGTCTAATTAGACCAATTTTAGCAGAATTTATCTTACCTGATGGTTGGCAAGATTTACGAACTTATGTCAGTCAAGTTGTTTCCTTACCCAGTGGTGCAGTTGTTGCACCAGAAACCAAGTCATTTTTAGTCGAACTTACGCGATATCAGGCGGCAAAAATCACAGGAAGGGGAAGAGAAAATGTCTGTGCAATGTCTAGTTCCTCATACACTGTGACGGAACAAATGGAAGCAGCGACTTTATTTACTCCTCAAGTTTACAGCAATCGTCAAATTTTATTTAACGCCCAAGCTGCCAAGCGTCAAATTTGCTCAATTTGGTCAATTGAACTGATGTTGAGACAAATTTTGATGAATCAAACTAATGCTACAGGGGGAGACTTTGAAAGCCGCAAATATCGCTATCTCTATCTTTATCCCGCTTACTTCTTTACTCCAGAAACCAATAAGTTTCTGCAAAAAGCTTACAGTTGGATTGCCCGGACTCGATTTGATGCGGATATTCGCAAGCATTTAATTAGCGATAAACAAGTAGCTAAATTTGATGTAGAGAACTATCAACAAGTAGATTCATTGTTAATTCAGGAAAATTTGGAACCGGAAAATGACCGGACTTTCAAAATTAGCTATCCAGACAATCAACCCCTGACATTCTTTTTCTTAGGATTACCACCAGGAAAAGATGCCACTGATACGGAATCTTGGGTAATGCCAGCTTGGTTAGCATTAGCATTACCGCTGATTCTCGATGTTAAAGTAGTAGCATCAGAGTCACCAGTACCGCCATTTATTAGTGGTGCTGACTTTGAAAAAACTACCGTTTTAGATGGCGAACATCAAGCAATTCGTGCTTTAATTAAACAAGATGAATATCGCTTAGATAGTATTTTACCGGGCACTTCAACTCAGCGTGAATTTTCCCCACTTAATGCCCTCAGTGCTGCTTATGCCATTCACTTAGAAGTCAATCGCAAAAAAGACGGCAATCCTGACTGGGGTAAGCTATCAGACTTAGCACGAGATTTAGAAACCAGTCCACTCTATGTCTTTCACTATCTCAATAAATGGCTGCGGAAACAAGACAAAATTGAATCCGTACCCATTGCCAAAATCCGCTTGTACTTGGACTTCTACTACTACTTTAAACCGGAGGAAGAAACCGTGAATCAACTGCGGGAATTAACACAACTTTATCGTCGCTTTTATCGTGCTAAAAGTCAATATGCCAAAGCAAATGCCATCCTCAAACCAATTGATGAAGCGGCTGATGTAATTCTGAAATTTGATAAAGCTTTAGCCAATGATACCGAATCTTTAATAGATATTGTCGCGGGACGTTTAGCCAAGTTAATGAATAATGTGCGGCGACGTGCAGCGGAAGGAAAACCCACACTTACTTTCGTTGATGGTAAGTGGAAACCTGCTTTGACTTCAGAAGAAGAAAGACAAGCTATTTATGAATTTGCTAAGTATTTTGTGGAGGTAATTTTTGATAAAAGTTTAAAAAGCGATCGCGCTCGTTTAGCCGGAACACAACTTAACCTAATTCGCGATACTTGTGAGTTTCTTTATCGCCTAGAGGAAGATAAAGAATTGCGAGAACATAAAGCCAAAGGAATTGATGAGATCGATAATAGTAATGAGGATGAAAGTGAAACTGATAACTAGAAAATATCAAAAGGAGGAAAAATGCAATTTATAGATCCGCAAAAAACCTACACATTTAGCAAACTGTTTGAACTCAAAATACTGCCAGAAGCTTTAGCTAAAGATTTTGGGTATACCCTAACACGCCAACGATTGAATTTGGCTCAATATGCGGGAGAATTAGATAGGCTTGAAGAATTGAGATCGAGAATCGAAGAAATTCTTCCCTATATCAACTTAGCCAATGAAACAACTCGTAGAGAGATGTTAATTGCTCGCGTAGTTTCAGATTTAATTCACTACACCAAATCAGAAGTTTTGATTGAGTATCCTATTAAAGTCACAGAACAGCTTCAGGGCTATTTTGATTACCTGATTAAGACTCAGAATAATCTGTTAGTGATAGAAGCTAAACATGAAGATTTAACCTATGGATTTACTCAACTAATCGCCGAATTAATTGCCTTAGATGAGTGGCAAGATGCTGGCAATCAGACTGAACTTTTAGGGGCAGTTACTACTGGAACTTTATGGCAGTTTGGACGACTTCATAGAGCGTCTAAACATATAAATCAAGGTTTAGATAGTTATCGCGTTCCGGATGATTTAGAACCGCTAATGCGGATTCTAGTTCAAGCATTAGTCGCTTAAAATCGCTCGTAGTAAGCGCTTAAGCGCCTACTACAAACCAACACTTAGGAGTTAATTATCATGTCATTCATCAAATCAATCGAACCCAAACACTTTCACGCCGAAATCCCTGCTAAACCCATGGGAAAATATGTACATTTCATCACTATCCGCATCACGGAATCTTACCCATTATTCCAGACAGATGGAGAACTAAATAAAGCTAAAGTCCGTGCGGGAATCGCAGATAAAGAACCCATTAGCCGTTTAGCAATGTTCAAGCGCAAACAGTCCACACCTGAACGTTTAACCGGACGAGAATTACTGCGAAATTACCAAATTGGTGACTGGGAAAAGTGCGACTATAACGTAGATTTCAGCAAGACTACCCCTGATTGTATCCTCTATGGTTTTGCGATTGGCGATTCGGGTTCCGAAAAATCTAAAGTTGTCGTAGATACCGCTTATTCCATCACTCCTTTCGATGATTCTCACCAAAACTTTACTCTCAATGCACCCTTTGAAAATGGCACAATGAGTCGTCAAGGGGAAGTCACCAGTCGCATTAACAGCCAAGATCATATCTTACCTCAAACCTTTTTCCCTAGCATTGTCACCCTAAAAGATCCAACAGAATCGGGATTTCTCTATGTTTTTAATAACATTCTCCGAACCCGTCATTATGGGGCACAAACTACCCGGACAGGAAGAGTCAGAAATGAATTAATTGGTGTGATTTTTGCTGATGGTGAAATTGTTAGTAATCTCCGCTGGACACAAAAAATCTATGACTTGATGAAAAATGCAGGTCAAATTAATTTACCAGATCCTTTGAATGAAGATGATGTACTGAAAGCAGCAAGTCAAGCAATTAGCGAACTCATGTCTGGCGAATACATTTCCCATACCGATTTTATCGGCGATTCATTTCAACAACTTTTAGCTGAGGTGAAATCTATTACCAGCGATGAAACCAGTCTCAAAGCTATGTTGAATCAAGCCAATACGGAATCGAGTAATTACGCACAGAAATATATCATCAAAAGTTCTGAAAAAGGCAAGAAAGGTAAAAAAGCAAGTGCTGCAACGGAGTAATTACTATGACAATTATTTACCGCTGTCAAATAGAATTACACGACAGCATTTACTACGCCACTCGCGAAATTGGGCGCTTATACGAAACAGAAGCAGTAATTCACAATTACGCCCTCTGTTACGCCCTAGGATTAGTCGATAGTGAAATCTACTCTACTACAGTTCCCGAAGAACATTCCTATCGCTACTTTTGTCCGGAACAAATTCCCAAATACGAGGAACATCTCACATCCCTAAATCAACAAGAAATCTATGTAACTCCAGCCAGAGCAATTTCCCATTCCTCTATCCTTAATACCTGGAAATATGCCAACAATAACTATCACGCTGAGATGGAAAAAACTCAAAAAAACATCCCCAGTTTTGGGAGAACAAAAGAAATTGCTCCAGAAAGCAAATTTCAATTCTTCCTCATCTCACAAAAACCCCTAAAACTACCCAAATGGATACGCCTAGGTAAATGGATGAGTAAAGCAGAAGTTACAGTTGAGGAAACTACCAAATTTCAACGATGTGAAGGTGAATTTACCTTCCCCTATCCCCTCAACCCACTAGATGTCATGTTTGACCATCGCGTCATCAGTTACGATGTCATTAATATGCCACCTGTCAGCCTCATCCGTAACATCAAACTCCAAGGACAATACTATAAATTAGACAAGGAGTTTGATAACTTAGAAATTCCCGCCCAAATG
>DOIX01000131.1 GCA_003511885.1 Cyanobacteria bacterium UBA11153 | reverse complement strand
CCCCAGAAAAGGCAACCAAGGCACAACCAGCTAACCAGCCCAATCAAAAAATTGCCCAAGCCCCAGCCAATCAACCCAAAAACCAATCAAGCAAAGCCACCCAGAAAACCGCCCAAGCCCCAGCCAGCCAACCAGTTGGCGGAGAGATTCAGCCAGACGAAACTGTGGGCGAGCCTGTTGTTGGTCGGTGGTAGACTAGTGAACTATAGTTGTTAGTTATTGGCGATTGGTTCTTGGTTGTTAGTTAATAGTTGTTGGTTCCCCAATAATTGCCAAGGAAGAACAAACAACCAACAATAAACAACAGACAACAAATAACCAACAACAACTATAGTAATGAACGGATCGAGCGACATTCTAATTATCGGGGGGGGTGTTATCGGTTTAGCGATCGCGCTCGAACTTAAGTTGCGCGGCGGGGCTGTCACCGTCTTAACCCGTAACTTGAAAGAAGCATCTACCCTAGCGGCTGCTGGCATGTTAGCACCGGGCGCGGAACAAATTCCCCCTAGTCCCATGCTAGACTTATGTCTCCGTTCCCGCTCTTTATATCCAGAATGGATTGGTAAACTGGAACAACTGACAGGTATATCCTGTGGATACTGGCCTTCTGGTATTTTAGCTCCAGTCTATGAGGATCTCAGAGGCAGCGGAGAAAATAGCACCAACACTATTCCCCATCCCCTCTGGTTGGACAAAGAAACAATTAATTTCTATCAACCGGGGTTAGGTACTGATGTCCTAGGCGGTTGGTGGTATCCTGAAGACGGTCAAGTTGATAATCGGGAACTGATTGAGGCACTGCAACAAGCAGTCAAAGATTTGGGTGTTAACCTCAAAGAAGGGGTAATAGTTGAAGCAATTGAACAGCAAAACCGGGTGATTCGCTCGGTGAGAACTTCTGTTGGCTCCTTTCAGGCTAACCATTACATCCTGGCAACAGGCGCTTGGGCAAATGAACTATTACCCCTACCCATCTATCCCAAAAAAGGTCAGATGGTATCGGTAAAAGTACCAAATAGTCATCATCAACCCTTACCTCTACAAAAGGTACTATTTGGGCCTGAAACCTATCTAGTTCCCCGTCGGGATGGGCGATTAATTATTGGGGCAACGAGTGAGGATGTGGGCTGGCAACCTCATAATACACCAGCCGGAATCCAAACATTGCTAGCCAGAGCGATGCGGCTGTATCCACAATTGCAGGATTGGGCAATTCAGGAATATTGGTGGGGATTTAGACCAGCAACTCCAGATGAGTTGCCTATTCTCGGTACAAGTCCTTGTCAAAATCTTACCTTAGCTACGGGTCATTATCGTAATGGTATTCTACTAGCACCGATAACTGGATTATTAATCGCCGATTTGATTGCAGCGAAAAAATCAGATTCCCTTCTGGAACATTTTAACTATGAAAGGTTTTACAATAAATCTTCCCCTGCCCAGACAAATTTAATGATTACTAGTATTATCAATCCCATATCGCCACCGTCTTCCGCTTTGACAGAAGAAACCAAAGCCGACCAACTGATTATTGCCGGACGTAAATTTAACTCCCGCTTAATGACAGGTACGGGTAAGTATAACAGCATCCCAGAAATGCAGCAAAGTATTGCAGCTAGCGGCAGTCAGATAGTGACGGTGGCAGTCAGAAGAGTCCAAACTAAAGCACCCGGACATGAAGGATTAGCCGAAGCCCTAGATTGGACTAAAATTTGGATGTTACCCAATACCGCTGGTTGTCAGACAGCCGAAGAAGCGATTAGAGTGGCAAGGTTAGGTAGGGAAATGGCAAAATTATTAGGGCAAGAAGAGAATAATTTTGTCAAATTGGAAGTAATTCCCGACTCTAAATATTTATTACCAGATCCCATTGGCACATTACAAGCAGCAGAACAATTGGTCAAAGAAGGTTTTGCAGTATTACCTTATATTAACGCCGATCCATTATTAGCGAAACGATTAGAAGAAGTGGGTTGTGCAACGGTCATGCCTTTAGGTTCGCCAATTGGCTCCGGACAGGGAATCAAAAATGCTGCTAATATCCAAATTATCATCGAAGAAGCCAAAGTGCCAGTAGTAGTCGATGCCGGAATAGGTACGCCCAGCGAAGCAGCATACGCTATGGAATTAGGTGCAGATGCCCTATTAATTAATAGTGCGATCGCATTAGCTAAAAATCCAGTCGCTATGGGCAGGGCGATGGGGATGGCAACTGAGGCGGGACGTTTGGCATATTTGGCAGGAAGGATGCCTGTGAAAAGTTATGCTAGTGCCAGTTCTCCCCTTACAGGTACGATTAGTTAAGATTTTGATACTCCCCACGGCTAGAAGCCGGGGGATTCTAGTTTCACTCCGAATGTTTTACAGGATTTGCCTGTGGTTGTTTCGGTGCAGGATTTGGTGGATTAGTTTGACTCTTATTAGCCGATTTAGGTTGACTGTTAGCGGGTTTAGCTGGAGATGGTTTGACTTCCATTTTTAGTAATTCCGATACAGTGACAAACTTGTAACCTTGTCCTCTAAGTTTCGCAATCAATTGGGGTAAAGCTTGTACAGTATGAGAACGATCTCCGCCACCATCGTGCATCAATACAATCCCCCCAGGTTGAGTGGCATTTAGTACATTATCAGCCAATCTTTGGACTGTCAAATTTTTACCTCGCCAATCACTAGAGTCTGCTGACCACATAATCACGGCATTCTTCTTCTGTTTGGCAGAGGCGACTAATCCATTGTTAAGAAAACCTCCTGGTGGTCTGAATATAGATGTTTTCACCCCAGTTGTTTTATAAATTACATCAGAAGTTTTATCAATTTCACTGGCGGCACTTACCGGGCTATGATGATGATATTGATGGCTCCAAGTATGGTTGCCAACTTCGTGACCGTCAACTACTATCTGCCCCATTAATTGGGGATAATTACTGACATTTCTCCCCACGACAAAAAAGGTGGCTTTGACATTATTTTTCTTCAAAATATTCAAGATTTGGACAGTCGTTTCAGGCCAAGGGCCATCATCAAAGGTGAGAGCAACTACTTTGTTTCCTGGCTTAACTTGAACTTCTTCAAGTATTTTGCCTTGAAACTGGGCAGGAACAGAAAAACTTCTGGGTTTAACTGTTTGGGCTGCTACTTTCCCATCCGATTTTGGATGGTTTGGCTTTTTTTCATCACTTAACTCTTTATCCTTCGACTTATTGGAGTCAGAATTACCTCCTTTTTCGGAACTGCCAATTGATATGGCAAGTTTAGAATCAAGGGACAAATCTACTGGCAAACTTAAACCAGCAATAAAACCAAGCACAATAGCAGCTACAGTAATTAATACTCTGTACCGCCAGATTAACAGACGTGGGTCTGTCACATTCATTTTCCTTCACTCCTCTGAACAGATACGGCGGCAAGTCATGGTTTTTTAGCTATTTATTATAAGGCTTAGGAGCAGTTTGGATATTATGCCGCTTCCAGAAATATCCCACAGACAGCCTACCCAATGGAGATTTATACCAATTTTTCTTTTCAATGACACATTTACATTTGTCACCCCCCCCCAACCCCCCGACAGAAGGGGGCAGCAAGAGAGAATATGTGTCAAACATAAACCCAATGGCAATTTACCCATGAAAGCCAGATCCCGACATGTACTGACACCAATCCCAATCTACTAGACTATTCCTCAATAGCTCAAGGCAGACTAGTTTCAGTTGGGATAATTGGTTTGTTCTTGCTAGTTACTAGCACAACACTAGCAGATCCGGGATAAATTCTAGGTTATGGGTAATGGTTAATGGTTAATGCTTAATGGCTAATTACCGAAAACTCGACCAAAGTCTCTAGCCCCTCCCTTCTAGATTCTGACGATAAAGATTAATAATATATTGGGTAACTTCAGAAATATTCATGCCATCAGTGTTAATCTCGATCGCATCTTCTGCTTTCCGGAGGGGGGCGATGGCGCGAGTGCTATCTCGGAGATCCCGCTGATGGATATCTTCTTCTAGTTGTGCTAAGGTGACATCACTTTCCTCTCGCTCTTTAATTTCCAGGAAACGGCGGCGTGCCCTTTCCTCTACAGAGGCAGTGAGGAAAATTTTTAATTCTGCATCGGGAAAGACAAAAGTGCCAATATCCCGTCCTTCTGCCACAATACCGCCTTTCGCGCCCCATCGTTGTTGTTGTTTGACTAAGGCAAGACGCACGGCTGGAATAGCTGCGATCGCAGATACATTAGCTGTAACCTCTAGAGAGCGAATCTCTTGCGTCACTTCTTCTCCATTAATCCAAACCTGAAGCCCTTCATCCGATTGTGTCAAGGAAATTTCTGATTGACTGACTAATTGGGCGATCGCAGGTTCGTCGTCAATTTTAATCCCCGCTGACATCACCTGCCAAGTTATAGCGCGGTACATCGCACCCGTATCCAAATACATCAGTCCCAATTCCTGGGCTACTCGGCGAGTCACTGTAGATTTCCCTGCACCTGCCGGACCATCAATCGCGACTATGGGTCGGCGCTTCTGAAGTACCATATTATCAATTAAACGGGTTGTTCCCAAACGAGCTGCGATCGCTAATAATCCACTTGCTTCAATTTTCGCGATCGATTTGAGGCTTTGGGGATCTACTAATTCAATATACTCCACCTCAATATCGCTAACTTCGGCTAATTTTGACCGAACAGCTTCAATAATAACAGCGCGATCGCAATCTCCAGCCTGAAAAACTTTTGCCCCTTCCTGCAAACTACGATAAAGAATGCTAGCTTGAGCCTTTTGCGCCTCAGTCAAATACTGATTCCGAGAACTCCATGCTAACCCAGACTCCAACCGAACGATCGGACAAGAGATAATTGTCACAGGCAAGTTTAAATCTGCCACCAAACGGCGAATAATTGCCAGTTGTTGGGCATCCTTCTGACCAAAATAAGCTCGTTCTGGTTGAATTAAATTAAATAACTTCGTTACTATCGTAGCGACTCCCTGAAAATGACCCGGACGAGAAGCACCACACAATCTCGAAGTCATCGCCGCTGGCGGCACTACCTGAGTAAACCGATCCCCCGTTTCCGTATTTACAGCAGATATTCCATATAACTCTTCCATTCCTGGAGCAAAAATCCCATCAACCCCCACCTCTTCGCACAATCGTCTATCCTCCTCCAACTGACGCGGATAGCGCTGTAAATCTTCCGTAGGAGCAAACTGCAAAGGATTAACGAAAATACTGACAATCGCAATCCCATTTTCTCGTCTCGCCCGCTCAATTAAACTTAAATGACCTGGATGCAATGCCCCCATTGTAGGCACAAGACCTACATCCTTACCTAATCGATGACTTGTTAAGTAACTGCACAATCCTTCTCTTGTCGTAAACAAACGCATAATGATGGGGAGTAGGGAGTAGGAGTGGAGACAAGGGAGACAAGGGAGACAAGGGAGACAAGGGGGACAAGGGGGACAAGGGGGACAAGGGAGACAAGGGAGACAAGGGAGACAAGGGGGACAAGGGGGACATTTTTTTTG
>DOIX01000004.1:1468-16395 GCA_003511885.1 Cyanobacteria bacterium UBA11153 | reverse complement strand
TAATTTTCGATTTCCTATTCGGAAATATTGGCTGAAACCATTACATTCTATAGGCTATAGGATTGAAAAATTAGACAATGAAACAGCCCTGCTTATTAAGGGGGGAGAAAGAGAGAATATGTGTCAAACATAAACCCAATTGGTATAAAATTTACATTAGCGAAGGAAACTGCTTTCTGAATGCGGCAACTTTAATTCACCATCAAAAGCACCAATGACAAAATCTTATCCCACTCCCTACTCCAAAAAACCCACTCTCCAAGAATGGTTATGGGAAATTCCGTTATCTTGCCTATCATTTGTATTTTCCAGAATCTTAAAAGCGCTGATGCAAAGTTTAACAGGGGTTTTCTCAGCATCCAAGCCACAAGAATCTCCTGAATGGCAGCTAGTATCCGCTAAATTCTTAGCTAAACCAGTCAAACTCCTCTGGGCAATGAGTCGTGCCCGTTGGAATTTGCACGCCATGGTTTTCCTGGTTGGCGCTTTAGAAGTGCAAAAAGAAATTAGTATCGATATTACTTCTGCCCAAAAATCAGCGAAATCTTGGACAGTTGTCCTTTATAATACTCCAGCATTTGAAACTATCGATAGTTTTAGCTCTTTAACTGTATCCGGTGAGAATCAATGGGAATCATTCAAACTCCCGCTAGGAAGATATTTATTAGGATTGCGATATTACCACTGGGCATCTACAGTAGAAATCCCGACTGTTAAGGTAGATGGAATTAAGGTAGTTGAGGGGAAGACTATGGCTGCCCCTCCTGATGTCAATAATTTTTACCGCGACTTAATTAAACGGAAAACATTCCTCCATGTTTGGTTAAATTATTATGTTTTTAGCCTATTGCGCTTTCAGGAATGGTTGCCAGAGAAATTTGTCAAGGATGTTTTCTTGCCCGTGCCCAATCCCGAAACTAGATTTTATTACGGAGCGGTTAAACCGGGAGAAGCAGTCAATTTTGAATTAAATCCAGAATTGATAGAAAATTACTATATTTATTACAGTTTGTACAGTCGGGAATGTTTTCCCTTGGATTGGTATCCCATTAGCGATGCGACACATCAAACAGCAGTTAATCAAGAGAAATGTATTTATTTAGTAAGGATTCATCCCAAATTTGCTCTTGATGCTGTGTTTAATCCAGATTGGGTAAATATTTCAGTGGTTAGCGACATCATCAGGGGCTAGGGGCTGGGGGCTAGGGGCTAGGGAAGAAAGCCCCTAGCTATAAATAATATCAAAGCTTGCCGCCGTAGCCAAAAACAAACAACCAAAAAAAACAAACAACCAAAAAAAACAAACAACCAAAAAAAACAAACAACCAAAAACTAAACTAATCCCTTTCCGATTGCTGCTGATAGGCTAAATAAACAGCCTCTAAAAAGACATTAGCACTAACCTTTTGCGGCAATGCTTCCAGAGAAATAATATCTTTCAACTGACGAGCTAATCTTCGGCTTAATTGATGTTTTGCTTCCGGTGTCATTCCTTCCCGGCGTTGTAAATATTCTCGAATAACCGCAAAATCATCTGGAAGTAAGCGGGATAAATTTGCCTCTATTACCAGCCAATCTGCTAAACCTTGTGCTTCTTCAGATAAAGGAAAACTTGCCGAAAAATTGGCTCTTTCTTCCTCAACAACAAGAGTACCTGCCACCCAATCGCCGATACGTTTCTCCCGTTTACCAAAGATAATAAAAAATACCCCCAAAAATAATAAATCATCAACAGGGCGCAGTAAAGCCCGAAGGGTTGCTTGCTGCAATCTCACAGGCGCGCCATCATCGCGAATAACGCGAATTTTCACATAGCGTTTACCGGGAGTTTGCCCTTGCCATAAGGTTTCAAAAACTACAAAATAACCGACATTGAGGGCAAAACCCATTAATATCTGAATTGACAATAACCACAGTTGTAGACTACCACTACTACCTATCCAGTCTTCAATGACATCAATGAGTTGAATAGACAAAAATGCCCAACCAATCAGAAAGACAAGCCAGATTAATATCCAAACTATATAGTCAATCAATAGGGCATAAGCGCGACTACCAATTCCGGCTAAGGTAAATTCTAATTCAACACTTTCTGGCGTTTGGAGTTTGATACGGTTAAAAAATCCCATGGTAGGTAATGAGGTATGAGGGATGAATTCTGAAGTTAACTCGATATTAATGTAAGGGGAAGAGGGAACGGGGAACGGGGAACAGGTAAAAAAAGCTTTATTCGCGATTAGCCATGAGCGATTAGCGATTAGAAATTAGCCATTAGCAATTAGCCATGAGCGATTAGCAATTAGCCATGAGCAATTAGCGATTAGCAATTAGTCATTAGCAATTAGCAAACTTAGTTACTAGCTTTCGGTATCTTCCCAGTTTAAATCCCGTAGCTGCAAATCAATACCTTCCTGACGAGTGCGAAGATCGTAATAAATAACCGCTTTAATTGATTGCCAAAAAGGTAAAATGAATACCCCAATAATTAAACCTAAAACGTAGCTGATAATAAACAAAACTATTTGAAAAATGATATCTTCAGGAGATGCCTGCATAATCTTAAGAAGCACTGTCTGAAGTATGCTAACTGCAATTTGAGAGATAATATAGACAGGAATACTAACCAAAAAAGCTACTAGGAATATTAGAAAAATCCTTCCCGCATATCCTTTAGTCAAAGCCCAACTACGTCCAATTGTTTTTCGAGCATTGAGATTAGGTTCAATCGCTAATGGCACTTCAACCATGGAAAGACGTATGAAGAAGCGAATAAAAAAGCTCAAGCCAAAACCAAAAGCGACAATTCCAGCTAAAACCATCAGCATGATAATAGCTGCATTATTTTTACTGGCAACAGCAATAAGAGTAAAGATAACTGCGATTAAAGCTATGGCAAGATAAAATCCTATTGTCACGCCAAGATAAAGTAAGAAATACAGTAAATTGGTGCGTAAAAAGATCCAAAACTTGGGATCTACATGACTGCGAGCTTCCTGAAGTGTTTCTGGTAGCTCTACTAATTGACGAAAGGATAATCGAGCAATCAGAGCTGAATTAGCAACATATTTACCAAAACAATAGAAGAGGAGAGGTATCTCAATGACAACTAGTAATACAATAATTCCGGGATTCACCTGATTGGAGGCAATCAGAGTAGGAATAATCGGAATCAAAAGCAAAAAGGGCAAAAGTGACCATAAGGTTGCTCTGAAAGCAATACCGAAATATACTTTAAGATGATCTCGATAGAGTCGCAAACCAGCACTGACAACATTACCAGGAGTGAGGGAGCCAATTGGTTGTTCCAGATTTCGATTAGACATGGCGCAATTTATTCAGTTGGTTGATATCCAGATTTTAAGGTTATCTTAGACTAAGGCTAGTATAATTTCCAGAAAAATTCATGAATATTAATCGTTGGATTGGCAGGCGGGAACCAAACTGGAAGCGGTTGGATACCCTTTTGACACAAGTGGAAAAAAGAGGACTTAAATCTTTACAAGCGCCTCAAATTAAGGAAATTGCCAGTTTATATCGCTCTGTTTCGGCAGATTTAGCTCGCGCCAAGACGAATAAAGTGGGAAATACGATAGTGCAAGATTTGCAAAGGCTAACTTCCCGTGGCTATAACCAAATTTATCAAGGATATCGCCATCAGGAATGGCAAGGGATTTGGGATTTTTGTCGCTGGGGTTTTCCTGATGTAGTCCAGAAAACATTTGTTTATACGGCGGTGGCAATGGTAATTTTTCTGGTTGCAGGGCTAATTGGTTGGTGGTTTGCTTGGCAGGATCCTAATTTTATCTCTTTGGTAGCACCACCATCTTTAATTGAGAAGGTGCGAGATAAGGGGGAATTGTGGATGGGTTCGATTGTAGGGATTGAGCCTCTGGCTTCTAGCGGTATTATGGTTAATAATATTAAGGTTTGTTTTGGTGCTGTTGCTGGTGGGATAACGGCTGGAATCTTTACGGTATTTATTTTAATCGTTAATGGACTCCATATCGGCGCAATCGCAACTTTGGTTGGACAGAATAATTTAGCCTATCCTTTCTGGGCTTTTGTCTTGCCTCATGGCTCGTTAGAATTACCTGCTATATTTTTAGCGGGTGGTGCTGGGTTGCTTGTCGGTAGAGCTATTCTTTTTCCGGGTAAGTATCGTCGTGTTGATGCAATTAAGTTTTATGGTTATCAAGCTGCCCAGTTAGTTTTTGGGATTGTGCCGATGCTAATTATTGCTGGTACGATTGAGGGTTTTTTCTCTCCTAATCCAGTTGTGCCATCTCCTCTTAAGTATGCTGTTGGTGTGGGATTGTTTACTGTTTTAGTTGTTTATTGCAGTCGTCAAAGACAGGATGAATCATGAGTAATACAGATAGAGTTACTGCATAAGTTTTAGTATAATTTACTCTTTTACCCGTAACTGCAAATCTAAACTTTCACGACGACAGCGAATGTCGTAATAAACTACAGCTTTAAGACTTTGCCAAAATGGCATAATAATGACTCCAGTCATTATATTTAAAATGATTGTCAGTAAAATTGCTCTAATCGAAAAATCATCTATAAGATATCGCAGAAAATTATAAGATATTAGTCTTAATATTTCACCTAATCCACGCCAAACAATAATCCATACTGGAAAAGTTATTGTAAATGAGACTATAATAATTGTAATCAGTCGCATTCTCAAGCCTTTGGTTAATTCCCAGCTTTGCTTAATCGCCTTAAATGGGTTGCTATTATCCTCAATTACTAAAGTTAATTCAGTAATAAATAATCGGGAGTAATGCCATAAAGGGCTTAAGTATACAGCTATGGCTATTGACAACCATATTGCCGCCGACTGCCAATTTTCAAATAAATTACCATCTTTCGGTGGTTGTGGCAGGGTGATGCCCCAAGCTAGATTGACAACAGCATAAATGATACCAAAAATTAAGGAAAATAAGAGTAACCATAAAAATGCAAAAATTAGCGGCATCAGGAATATTATAATTCCTAAAATAAATAACTTCCATAAGGAAGGATTAGTTTTATCTTGTGCTGTTTTAATGGTTTCCGGCTGATTGGTTAAGTTGCTAAATACCAAACGGGATATCAACGCGGAAATTACATAAAATTTAGCCCAACCATAAATGGGGATAAATAACCATAAATGAGCGGTTAGGGCAAGTTTGCTATATAGTTTGAAGTTAGCGCGATATATTTGTAATCCAACATTTATTATGTTACCGATAGTCAGTGGTTGGGATAAGTTTGGCTGCTGGTAATTTTCGGACATGGATAATTGATAATGGATAATTGTTAATGGTTAATTGTTGTAGGATTCACTAAACGAGTTAGACAATAGTAGTAGTATCGCTAGGGATTAGAAACCAGCCTCTATAAACAAATAAAGATCTTTTATTCACCCATACCCTATTACCCATTTATTAACTATTCCCAATTACCTTGAAAAAATCCTACAATAAATTTCGCGCCTTAAGCTGTAAATATCTTTCCACCAACTCATCACTAATCCGATTCGCAGGGGCATCCAAAACTAATACGCCTTTTTGCTTTAATTGGGCAAAAGCTACCTGACGTTGGGCAATTAAATCTAAAGCTACGCCACGAGTATAAGCTTCTTGAATATTCTGTGTAGAAATATGGGCAAGTTTGTCAACTTCGGGATCCCGTAAAGTGACACAAAAAGGTAAATATCGAGGTGCAAGCCTGCTCATGCCAGCTAATAATTCCGCCGAAGCAGTCACATCTACGATATCCGTAATTAACACCACTAAAGCGCGACGAGTTTGTTGGTTTACCAGTTTAGTGACAGCGCCAAAATAATCTGGCTCCAATAATACTGGTTGAATGGGAGTTAGAGATTCAATTAACTTAGATAATTGATGCTGCCCCCTTTCTGGTGGAATCCAATGGGTAATTTCCTTATCGAAAACACCGATACCGACTCTATCCCCTCTATTTAATCCTGCCAAGGCTAAAGATAGGGTAGCATTTAAGCCCCAATCAAATCTTTTTAATCCCTGAACTTGGGCTGTCATTAACCGTCCCCGATCCAGTAAAATCATTAAAGTTTGCTCTTTTTCTGGCTCCAAAACTCGCACTAAAGGGCGACTGCGACGGGCAGTAGCTTTCCAATCAATTAAACGAGTATCATCGCCAATGCCATATTCCCGCAATTCAGCAAATTCCGTACCCACTCCCAAACGGCGCGCTTGACGCATTGTGCCTGTATTTTCCAATGCCAGACGAATAGATAGCGATCGCAATCCGACTAAATCGGGATAAACTGCTACCATCTGACTAGCTTTAATTTGCCAATTATGCCAAGCCAAGCCCCATTTTCCTAACTGTCTAACTTGAATATCGCCCCAAGGATATTCGCCGCGACTGTGGGGATTGACAGTATAAGTAATTTCTTCGCTACTATGAGGCTTAAGAGTAGTTTCCAGGATTGAATTGGAAACTGAAAACTCTAATGGATAGTAATCCCGTAACCTAATTTTCGCTAACCGATTTCCCGATTGTAGCGATAAAGTTACCGGATTATCTCGCCCAATGGAAAGCCGATGTAAAGGATAGCGAGTTACTTGTATCCGATGGCTTTTAACATCCAATCCATCCCAGATAGCTAAACCCAGAACAATAATATCAAAAATTAGGGTAACAATCAGGCTAATATTGATATTAAACAGATTAGCCACTAATATTGCGATCGCAATTCCTAGCAGTAACAATAAATAGATAGTTTGTGAAGGAATAATCATGAAAATCATCTAGATTTAACTCCGGAGCATCGGTATACTGTAATTGTTTAAATTAAGTTAAACACTTAGCCATGAGCAATGAGCCATTTATGCTAATTTTACCTCGGAACCGATACTTGTTTCAGAATAGCAGCAATGACACCATCCATCTGAATACCATCTAATTGCGCTTCTGGTTTCAGAATTAAACGATGACGTAACAGAGGAAGTGCCACAGATTTCACATCATCAGGAGTCACATAATTCCTTCCTTGTAACCAAGCATGAGCCTTACTAGTTTGTAACCAGGATACAGCAGAGCGTGGAGACGCACCCAAAGCCAAATCCGGATATTTTCGAGTTTGCTCTACCAAAGATAACAGATAATCCAAGATATTCTCCTCAATAGTAATATCTTGCACTTCTTGACGAATGCAGATAATTTGTTCCACAGTAGCAACAGGTTTAATCCTTTCCAAATCCAACCGTTTAGCCCGAAAACCCTTCTGAGAATTCAACAACATTTGCTTTTCTGCACCTCGCTCCGGATAATCCACAATAAGCTTAAATAAAAATCGATCTAACTGTGCCTCTGGCAAAGGATAAGTTCCCTCAAATTCCAGAGAATTTTGGGTAGCAATTACCCAAAATAGTTCCGGCAATGGTAAACTTTCCCCATCCAGAGTTACCTGTTGCTCCTCCATCGCTTCCAAAAGCGCCGCTTGAGTTTTCGGAGGAGTGCGATTAATTTCATCTGCCAGTAAAATTTGGGTAAATACTGGACCTTTTTTCAAGGTAAAATCCCGGCTATTGAGATCGAAAATATTCGTACCCAAAATATCCGATGGCAAAATATCTGGTGTCAATTGAATTCGCCGAAAATCTCCTTGCACTAAACGAGCCAGCACTTTAACCAGAAGAGTTTTTCCAGTTCCCGGTACTCCTTCAATAATTACATGTCCGCCAGTGAAGAGGGCTACTAACAATTGCTCTACTAGTTTCCCTTGCCCTACAACTATTTTATTCAGGGTTTGGCTAAGGCGATTAAATATGGTACGATCGTTTGTCATTGGTTGTTGATTTACTAAGAATATTGACTTATTTAACCATTAATAAACACCGTCTTGTCTATTGTCAATTATCAACTGGAGCGATGAATTTCTTGCCATTTCTCCAGCCAGTTTAGCAGATCTTTGTCCCTCATGCGAGGTTTTTCAGATTGCTGTTGCAATAGTTGTTCTAATTCTACTCCTGAATGCCCTGTTTGCTGTACCCAGGCTTTTACTAAGGATTCGCGATCGAGTAATATATCCCCTAGTCCTAGAGATCTTTGCAGTTGTAGTTGTTGTTCTTTTCCTACTATATCTAAGATAAACTCGCTACTTCCTGCTTTTTGTAATACACTGGCTAAAGCCTTAATGTAAGCTTCACTATTATTGATTACTGGTGTGGTTAGGGTGACAGGTTGTCCAAAGCGACGATTAGCTGCCCAGATGGTAACTAGGATGATAACTAATCCTTGCAGGAATGCTGGAAATATTGGTGTGTTTGCTAGATAGCTAAATAGTGTTTCCTCTTCTTGGCAATTTGGGTTATCTGAAGATTTATTTTGGCAATTTAATGCTTCTGAGTCTTTGTAGCCATGGATGTATTCGTCTACTAATATATTAGTGGTAATTTTAGTAGCGGATATTTTGTTTGTTTGGTACAGTAATTTAAGATTATTTATCGAGTATATAGGATCGGATGTTATGGATATATTTTTAGCTTCTATCCCCTTTTTATTTTTCCATATTCCCGATTGAGTGACGAGGTTAGCTAGTAATTCATAATTGCCAGGAAAATCTTGATAGGCATTGGCAGCTAGATGGGGAGTAGTGACGTAAATTATTTTTCCTTTGTCTATTTCTTCTTGCCAGACAATTGCCCCAAACTTATCGCCTAAGATTTCGTTAATATCTTTTCCCTCTATTGGATTTTTTTTATGTCGCCGCGTTGTCTCAATTTTAATTTTACCTTCTAGACTATTGTGCATAGTGCTAAAAGGAGCATTAGTTACCGCTTCTACCATACCTAAAATTACAAGAGTATTGCCTTTTTTAATCCAATCTCTTTCAGTATTATCAATGTATGGCTTAATGAAGCCACTGTGAACTTGTAATAAAGTAGTAGGAATTTGGGCATCTTGACTATTAGCCAGTACCGAAAATGGTTTTTGCCAGCGCTGAATCGGTGTTCCTCTTTCAGACATGAAGGCATACCACGCACCATAGCCATCTGGGGAACGGCTGTAAGTAGAGCCACTCATTAGTTTATTGCTACTTGGTGCAGCGATAAGGGTAATGAGTAGGATTGCCCCAATTGCAATCGCACCGAATATCCATACTTTCCGATTGGTAATGTTCATAGAGTAAAGGCTCAAGACTAAAAACTGAAAGCTGAAGGCTCAAGGCTGAACAAAAAATTATACTTTATTCTCTGATTTTACAGCTTTCTTCCCGAGCCAATAGCCCCTAGTCCCTCACTATAATTTTCATCCTTTATCTCTTCTATTTCTCGATAAGCTTCTTGACATTGCTGGAAAAGGAAACTGGAAGCTTCAGAATTACTAAAACATAACTGTTGATGAGTCATCAATAAAATTTGATAAGGGATAGGATGAGGTAAATCTTGGACTAATTCTCCATATTCTCCATCTGTGCGACTGAGTTGGTGAAGAATAATGCCCCTGTCGTGCAACTGCTGTAACATCCCCATATATAAACACAAACAAGCTTCGCGATAATTACCCTCTTGGGAAAGTTTTTGGGATCTCGCCCGCCAAGCCGCAGGAGATAACTCCTTCACCGAGGCTGTTTTCAGCCTATTAGCTAACTGACTCTGTTGCTTTCTCAGAAAATTGACATAGATTTCTGCCCTTTCCAAAAGTTGTAAAGCTGTCCATATCAAGAGAAAAGCAACGATTAACCAAAATATTATTTTAGCAATTGTGCCAATAATCGGTGAATTTAACCAAGAAAGCCAAGAAAAATCAGGGGTATTTGGTTTATCTGGGACAAATTGGGAAACTTGCATTTCCCACCATTCCCCCAGTTTTTGTTGAAACTGGTGGAATTGCCAACCTAAATTATCCTTTTCGTAAGAAGCTTTGATTTGATTCATTTGTTCCTAAAGTTCCCATAATTGTTACCTATCAAGTTAGAGGATAACTCAGGAAGATAATACCATCATTGAGTTGCTATCCTCTTCTCCTCAGTTTAATTCGATATCGCAATTTTTTGACTATTTATTATGAATGGATTGAAATCCCTCCTCTCTCACCACGTTTCCAGTCCTAGTCTCCTATATTTCAATAAAACTTAACATACTTATATAGTTATTGACATATAAAATGGCTTTTTAAAATAACAATTTCAGTCAAAATCTTTATAGATTATAGCCTGTTGGTAAAAAACAAGTAAATTTTTATCGAGAAAATGCTAATGTTTACAAAAACTAATAAATAACCAGATTAATGTAAAAATTCAATAAAGAATCTGATTTGATCTAGACTTTGATATAAAAACAACAATCGTCTAACAGATGTTCGTAGTAGGCACTTTAGTTCCTGCCTATATGGGCTAAAGCGCTTACTACAAAACATTATATAGAGATCCCTCTCCCCCTTCCCTCGCTCTTAAGAGGGCTGGGGGGTTAGGTTTTCAACTAATTCAACAATAAATCCGATTGCAAAGTTAAACCCAAATCCGATTCCGGATAAACCACAAAAACTTCAACCTCCTTTTTCCCTCCCAACAACAATCCACCCAAAGCCCCTAATCCACCACCTGCTAAAACTTCAACCAAATCGATATCGCCAAATATTTCCGAAATTACCGCCGCTGCTGCTGCACCAATGGCAGCACCTTTAAGGATACCACCGACATCTGTTCCCTTCTTAATTGTTTCTGTTTCCGTAATTACTTGAGATTTGGCATTAAGAGGAATTACCCGATTAGTATTCTTGATAATCAAATTTTTGGCAAAAAACTGAGTCCCTCTACTAACAGGGCGCAATTCACCTTCAATTTTACTGCCAGCCGGAATTAAAATAGTACCACTAGCAGAACGAATATCTCTGGTAGTAGTGAGAGTTACAGGAGCAGTTTCATCTGGCATAACGACAATTTTTTCAGCATCCTCAGACTTAACTCTCAGTAAAGTGCCAGATGGTACTATTACTCGCGTTGATTGTTGACTAATGGGCGGGCGTTGTCGCGGAAATCTTCTTCCTTGTGCCACATTATAGGATTGGGGAGTTGCTGTGGCTGGATTTGCCATCAAAATAGGAGTTACTGATGTTGCAGTTATTCCCAGTGCCATAATTAATGCTGCTTGAGATTGCCAACGAGGGGATACTAACATGGAAACTCTACCCTCCTAGGGTTTAGTGCTATGTCTAACTTAGACTTAAACTGAAAAAGAATGTTCCGGGTTGGAGGATAATTGTTAATGGCTAATTGCCAATCTTCCATTTAATTGCCCACTCCTCCCTCACTCACTCCTAGCACCTAGCAAGAGTGCCCCTAACCAATGAAACTTTTCCCATCTCCCAAATTCCATACCTTTACTGTCAGTAATTTCTTATTAGAATCGGGAAGAGTTTTACCAGAGATACACCTAGCTTATAAAATTAGCGGTACTCCCTCTGTAAAACCACCTATTGTTACCTGTACTTCTTTTGCCCAAACATATTACGATCTTGCTTATCTTAAAGGACCGAAACTTGCCCTAGACCCCAAGCAGAATTGGATCGTTCATACTGAATTATTAGGTAATGGTAGAAGCAGTTCTCCTAGTAATACCCCACCACCATTTAATGGTGCTAATTTACCTGCTATTACTGTTCGAGATAATGTAGCTTTACAATATGCTTTGCTCGAACATTTGGGAGTAAAAGAAATTCGTGCTGTGGTGGGTGCGAGTTTGGGAGGACAACAGGCAATTCAATGGGCGGTAAGTCACCCAGAGATGGTACAAAAAGTAGTAGTTATTGTGGGAAATTGTCGGACTAACTGGCATGTGCGCTTATTTATCAATTCTTTAATTAATTGTATTCGTTCCGATCCAGCTTTTAACGATGGGCATTATACTGCACCGCCTTTAACCGGATTATCTCGGATGGCGGAAGCTTGGATACCTTGGTTCTTTTCACCAGAGTTCTTCTCCGGTCAGGAATATAATAAATATGTGGATATGCGCGCCGATTCCTTAGAGGAGTTTTTAGGAAAAACTCGAACCCGCTACCATGAATATGATGCCAATGACTTGTTATGTCAATTTCAAACATGGTTTAACCACGATGTTAGCCTCACTCCTGAGATGGAAGGATCTTTAGAAAAAGCATTGAACAGTGTAAAAGCTAATGTATTATTTATACTAAACCGCACCGATGCTTATTTTGGCCCTGTCGATGTGGTAGCAGATGCCGAAATAATACCCAATCCTGAGATAATGATGCTGGACTCAATGTACGGACATGCCGCAGGGTTTGGTAGAGCTAAGGCAGATAGAGACAAGATTAATAGCGCGATCGCAAATTTCCTCATTAAACCATAACTATTCTGATGATGCGTTACATAACACACCCTACAGAAACCATAACTATCCCGATGGTGCGTTATCCGCAACCCCAAACCCCAAACCAAACGATTTGTTAAGCAACTTACCCCCAGCCTCACTAAACTGTTAGATACTTGAGACTGTCAAAAAGACAGATCTAAATCCAAGCGCAATTCGGAGCAGTACGACGATATGCACATAAGTGAAATTACTCATCCTAACCAACTCCACGGCTTGTCAATTCGTCAACTCGAAGAAATTGCCCGCCAAATCCGGGAAAAGCATCTCCAAACCATCGCTAAGAGTGGGGGGCATCTCGGACCAGGGTTAGGTGTGGTGGAATTAACCCTAGGGCTATATCAGACTCTCGACTTAGATCGAGATAAAGTAATCTGGGATGTGGGACATCAAGCTTATCCCCATAAAATGATTACGGGACGATATCATGACTTCCATACCCTGCGGCAAAAGGATGGTATTGCGGGATATCTGAAGCGCTGCGAAAATAAATTCGATCATTTTGGGGCAGGGCACGCTTCCACGAGTATTTCTGCCGCCTTGGGGATGGCACTAGCACGGGATCTCAAGGGTGAAAACTTCAAGTCAGTCGCAGTGATTGGGGATGGCGCATTAACAGGCGGGATGGCTTTGGAAGCAATCAACCACGCGGGACATTTGCCGAAAACGAGGTTGTTGGTGGTACTCAATGATAATGATATGTCCATTTCTCCTAATGTAGGAGCAATTTCTCGTTCATTGAATAAAGTTCGCCTTAGTGCCCCCGTCCAATTTTTAGCTGATAATTTAGAAGAGCAGTTTAAACACTTACCTTTCTTTGGCGAATCCCTATCCCCAGAATTACAGCGGATGAAAGAGGGGATGAAACGTTTAGCCGTACCCAAAGTAGGGGCAGTTTTTGAAGAACTTGGCTTTACTTATATGGGGCCAGTGGATGGTCATAATTTAGAAGAATTGATTTCCACCTTCAAAGCAGCACACACATTAGAAGGACCAGTCTTAGTCCATGTTGTGACTACAAAAGGGAAAGGATACGCGATCGCAGAACAAGACCAAGTAGGCTATCATGCTCAAAATCCCTTCGATTTAGCCACAGGCAAAGCCATTCCCTCCAGCAAACCCAAACCCCCTGCCTACGCAAAAGTCTTTGCCCATACTTTAGTCAAACTTGCCGAAAATAATCCTAAAATTATCGGGATTACCGCAGCCATGGCAACGGGAACTGGTTTAGACAAACTCCAAGCCAAATTACCGAAACAATATATAGATGTCGGTATTGCCGAACAACATGGCGTGACTGTAGCAGCAGGTTTAGCTTGTGAAGGAATGCGCCCCGTAGTAGCAATTTATTCTACCTTCCTCCAACGTGCCTACGACCAAATAATTCACGATATTTGCATCCAAAACTTACCAGTATTTTTCTGTATGGACAGGGCTGGTATCGTGGGTGCAGATGGTCCAACACACCAAGGTATGTATGATATTGCTTATCTTCGCTGCATTCCCAATATGGTAATAATGGCTCCCAAAGATGAAGCAGAATTGCAAAGAATGGTAGTAACTGGGATTGAATATACTGATGGTCCCATTGCCATGCGTTTCCCACGGGGGAATGGTTATGGCGTACCATTAATGGAAGAAGGATGGGAACCATTACCAATAGGTAAAGGCGAAATTATCCGGAGTGGGGATGATGTTTTATTATTGGGATATGGGACAATGGTTTATCCCGCCATGCAGGTAGCAGAAATTCTCAGCGAACATGGGATTCAAGCTACAGTAGTTAATGCCCGTTTTGTTAAACCACTCGATACCGAATTAATTTTACCTTTAGCTCAAAGAATTGGTAAAGTAGTTACTTTCGAGGAAGGCTGTTTAATGGGTGGCTTTGGTTCAGCCGTTGCTGAAGCTTTATTAGATAATAATGTGGTAGTACCTGTCAAGCGTTTTGGTATACCGGATAAATTAGTAGAACACGCTACGCCAGAACAATCCAAAGCCGATTTGGGTTTAACTAGTTCTCAAATGGCGGAACAGGTATTAGCAGCATTTTTCACTAAGCAACCTGCCGCTGTCCGTTAGTAGAGGCAGGGTGAAGCATTCGGATTCGATACCCTGGATTTATTACCGAAGTTATCGCCCTTATGCTTCACCCCTACAAAAGCTAAAACTATACACGAATGCAGTTAATATAGAAGGAAAATAAGATTAAGTTGAATTACTACGAAGATCTATGACTTCCCCCATTACTCAAGTTTACCCCGTAGTTTGGCAAGACGATCGCGTGATGCTGATCGATCAAACTCAATTACCGAATAAATATGCCATTGTGGAAATCAAGTGCTGCGAGGATATGGCAGTAGCGATTACAACAATGATAGTCCGAGGCGCACCTGCAATTGGGGTAGCAGCAGCTTACGGGGTGTATCTAGGGGCAAGAGATATTGACACAGAAGATAAGGGAACCTTTTTTGAGGAATTAGAAAAAGTAGCGCAGCTATTGCGACAAACTCGTCCCACAGCAGTAAACTTATTTTGGGCGATCGCGCGGAT
>DOIX01000004.1:1017-1264 GCA_003511885.1 Cyanobacteria bacterium UBA11153 | reverse complement strand
TATTTTGGGCGATCGCGCGGATGATGAAAACAGCCCGCGAAACGATTGGCTCCATAGGTGAGATTAAAGCAGCATTACTGGAAACAGCCAAGACGATTCAGCTTGAAGACTTACAAACTTGTCACGCAATTGGCGAGTGCGGTTTAGAAGCATTACCAACAAACCCAGATAAGCTATGTCTCATGACATACTGCAATGCTGGGGCACTAGCTACCGCAGGATATGGTACGGCTTTAGGTGTAGTTCG
>DOIX01000004.1:532-789 GCA_003511885.1 Cyanobacteria bacterium UBA11153 | reverse complement strand
ACGGCTTTAGGTGTAGTTCGTTCAACCTGGCGGGCAGGCAGACTAGCGCGAGTTTATGCTTGTGAAACTCGTCCCCGTTTGCAAGGTGCTAAACTCACATCTTGGGAATGCGTCCAAGATGGCATCCCTATCACTTTAATTACGGATAATATGGCAGCCCACTGCATGAATCGAGGATTAATTGATGCCGTAGTTGTTGGTGCAGACAGAATTGCCGCGAATGGAGATACCGCCAATAAAATTGGTACTTATAGTTT
>DOIX01000004.1:0-238 GCA_003511885.1 Cyanobacteria bacterium UBA11153 | reverse complement strand
AATAGATTTTGAATTAGCTACAGGTATGGAAATTCCCATTGAGCAACGTCATCCTTCGGAAATCTATCAAGTAGGAGAAACAGTAATTTGTCCCCCTGGAGTAGAGTTTTATAATCCCGCTTTTGATGTTACTCCAGCAGGATTAATCGCCGGAATTATTACAGAAAAAGGTGTAGTACCTCCTGATGCTTTGCACAAGTTGCAATTTTAGGAATGGGGCTAGGGGCTAGGGGCTGGG
>DOIX01000201.1:18521-26134 GCA_003511885.1 Cyanobacteria bacterium UBA11153 | reverse complement strand
ATTGACATTAAGTTTTCTTGCTATTATTTATTGGTCTTGAATATTTGACGGCGCCTCAAGTCGCTGCCGCCTTAGCCCCATGGCTAAAGCCAGGGGATAAGGCTCGTTTTTCGGTCAGAGTAGGGAGTGGGGAGTAGGGGGACAACGACTCGGCAACAGTTTTTAATGTCTGTTGTGCCGCTTGAGAGTGCATAGCCTGATAATGCTTGTTGGTTATGAGGTACAGGATACAAATTTATGAGTACAGAGCCTTGGGATGATGATAGGTTAGATCGTCTCGCTAATATGGTATAAGGTAACACCCGCGTCGTTCAAGCTTTAGCTAATGTGGCAGCAGAAGCAAGAGAATAAAGGCAAGAGTTATTTGAAAGGATGGCTCAACAGCAAGCAAATATAGCACAGCAACAAACAATTATTGTCCAGCAACAAGAAGAAATTCGCGGACTCCAAACTGAGAATCGTCGTATTCTTGATATCCTCTTAAATCAGCCAGATAGGGGAGATAATCCAACAGCTTAACTACATAAAAAAGATGAGCGATTACATATTGGGATATTTATGCTTCAAGGACTTGGGAAAAGAGCGATCGCTCTTTTTCAGCCATCGGCGATTATAACACGAGCCTGAATTACCAATTCAATCATGAGCTGGAAGTTCACTCTATAAGCCTAATCTAATTAGAATCAGAATCCGGTTCTTCAGGACATACTATGCTAAGTTAATGCTAATAATTTACCATCCCGATTTCCTGAAGAAGCGAAATTTTTTTCTCCCCCTACTCCCCTACTCCCCACTGCCCGTTAACATAGAAAATTAAACTCATGGAGGGAAAACAGTCGTGCAATGTCCGAAATGTAGGAAAGTAGAACTATTAGAGGGTTCTCTAGATCGTAAGTTTGCTGTCCAGTATTGCGAGGAATGCAAGGGGACTTGGATTCCTGCCCAGGAATACGAGGCTTGGCAATCTCGTCAACCTGACAATGAAGTTATGCCGCCAACGCCAGAGCAAGCATCATTTAATGTGAATTTTGTCAAGTCTCCCTACGATGATAAAGCAGCTTTGTGTCCGGAGTGTCGGCGCTATCTATCTCGCGCTAAGGTAAACTTAAGTACAGCTTTTTATGTGGAAAGATGTCCTAATTGTCGGGGGATTTGGTGCGATAAGGGGGAGTGGAATATTCTGGAAGAGTTGGGATTGCATACTACCATTGAACAGTTATTTACTAATGAGTGGCAAAGTAAAGTGAGAGAAAAACAAACTTGGGAAAAAGAACGTTTAGCTACAGCGGATAAATTAGGTCAGGAATTAGCAGCGCAGGTATTTGAGTTAGGTGAATTATTAGCTAAACATCCGAATGGGGATTTTGGTGTTGCTTATTTAATGCGACGAGTTGCCGTTAATATTAAACCTCAAGATTTTAATCGGGAGCGGTGATACCAATTTCCTCAAATAGCGCTAGACATCGACCCCCCAACCTCCCTTGTTAAGGGGGGCTGTTTCATTTTCCCTTGAAAAATTGGTATGAGAGGAATGAAATCGGAAAAATAGTGGCAATTAACTAGGGATAATCGCCAATTAAATATCGGCAATATCTACAGCTTCTATATCCATATCTTTAGCGTGTTAGCTTGGGGGTAACGCACCCTAGAGATAGATTTTGGATGTTCTGATGATGGTGCGTTAGCTTGGGGGTAACGCACCCTAGAGATAGATTTTGGATTTGAAAAGGTTTACGATGAGGAACGGGACAGATAAAATAAAATTTATCCTCCCCATTCCCTATTCCCCATTCCCCATTCCCTAATGCTAACCAAGGCTACAGTCAAACCACCTCGTTGGCAACGCAGTAACTATTCACCTCTAAAGCGGCAAATTGACGTGTTTAGTGCAGCGGCTTCTTTGGCGTGCGATTTGTGCTGGGATCGAATAATGGGGCTGGATTCCCCCAATCGTCGCAATAGCCGCGCTCAATGGTTGGTGCAAAAGTTACTGGATTTGGGGCCAACTTTTATTAAGATTGGGCAATCACTTTCCACTCGCGCCGATTTAATTCCTTTAGAATATGTCCAGGCGTTAAGCCAGCTACAGGATAGGGTTCCACCTTTTAGCGGGCAGGATGCGATCGCAGTGATAGAATCAGAGCTAGGTAACTCTATCTATGCCCTATATCGCGATTTTAATCCTCAACCTTTAGCCTCTGCCAGTTTGGGACAAGTCCACAAAGCTAGATTGCATACAGGGGAAGATGTGGTTGTCAAAGTTCAACGTCCCGGTATTGAAAAATTATTTAATTTAGACTTTGAGGTACTCCATCGGTTAGTTAGATTTGGCAATCGGTATTTGCCAGGATTTAAGAAATACGATATGGAGGGAATTTACCAGGAATTTTTTGAACTTCTTTATCAAGAAATCGATTATATTCACGAAGGAAAAAATGCCGAAAGATTTCGAGAAAACTTTAATAAATATCCCCGCATCTGCGTCCCCCAAGTCTATTGGAAATATACCACCAGAAAAGTCTTGACATTGGAATATCTTCCTGGTATTAAAATTGACGATCGCGAAAGCTTGGAAACTTGCGGTATCAATACAAACGAACTGATCCAACTGGGGATTTGCTGTTACCTAAAACAGTTATTAGAGGACGGTTTTTTCCAATCAGATCCCCATCCCGGCAATATGGCAGTAACTCAAGATGGCAGGATTATTTTCTATGACTTTGGCACAATGGCAGAAGTCAAAGCCATTGCCAAAGATCAAATGATTAAGACTTTTTTCGCTGTCATCAGAAAAGATACAGATGAGGTTGTTAATACTCTGACATATATGGGTTTAATCGATCCTATGTCTGATATGAAACCCGTGAAACGACTCATAGCTTTTATCTTAGATAAATTCCGAGATAAACCAATTGATATCAAAGAATTTGAAAAAATAGGCAGCGAAATTTACTTAATGTTTGAGCAACAACCCTTTCGCTTACCCCCACAAATGACATTTATTTTAAAATCATTAACTACCCTTGATGGAATTGCCCGTGCTTTAAATCCTGAATATAATTTATTAGCAGCAAGTCAACCATTTGTCAAGAGCTTAAGCATTTCCAAAGGGCAAGGAAAAGTTATCCGAGAATTGGCACGACAAGCGGGAGAATTCTTAAAACAAAAATGGCAACAACCGAGTAGTACGGAAATTATCTTAAGACGCTTAGAATCTCGAATCGAAGCAGGAGAATTAGAAATAAGAGTTCGTTCCCCGAGCAACGATAGAACATTAAAACGGATTCATTTAGCAATTAAAAGTTTGATTTATGCTTGCTTAACCGGATTCACCCTCCTAGCAGGTACAATATTATTACTAGTACCCCAAACCCAATGGGCGATTGTAGCTTTCTCCTGCTCTGGATTCTGGTTTTTCATCCTCCTTTATTCCCTAATTCAGCTAGGAGTCAAAGAAAGACTCGACAAACTCATTGATAAATAGTTTTAAATGCAAAGATTGCCAAGACTGGGCGCAGAGAGTCACTCTAAACCTTTCCACTCTTTGCGTTTAAAAATAAAATCTTCATCCCATATCAGCCCTCATATACAGTCATATCCACTCCCGAAACTGTATAACTAATTTCTTTAAATCTGCTGACATCTACATAGTCTTTCATCCCATAATTCAAGTAAATTTTGCCAAATTCACCTTTATCTTGAGCCATTTTTGATGCCATATTTACTGGCATTCCAGCAATATCTTTTCCACCAACCGACAAATCAAAAACTAAGATTGCACCTCCATCGATACCAATCCGACAGGCAATGTCTTCTGCCGCTAATTCTGCTCTAAATGCTTGGGCAAATTCTAGGGCAGGATGAGGATTATTAAAGGTGTAAATTCCTAATGAGCTAATTACTTTAATTTCCCTGCCATGAGTCTGAGGGAGGAGTCGCATTCCGATATCTTTCATCAGGGCGGAAAAAGATAGATTGGTAAACATTCCTACTTCATGGGTTAGGGCGGCTTTACTTTCTCTTTCAATTAAAACTACGAATTTGTGGGCTATATATTTAGCTGATAATATTTTGGCAAATTCTCTATCTGTTAGTCTAGTTTCATATTCAAGTAAATCGGCATAAAAACTGTCGGAATAAGGAATGGGATAGTTTTTATTAATTTCGGGGACTTGGGATAGACGATTTCCGTCTAATAGGCGAAAGATATCGCCAATTGGTGTTGATAAATCGGTGCGTTTGGTAAATTTAAAGCTGCTATGGCTGGAAAGCAAATCATAAATTGCTTGACTAACTAATATTTCTCCGCCTTCTGTATCGTTTTCTGCTATTGCTTCTATGGTATCTGCTTCTAATCCATATAAGCCGCCACTAATATAGTAAAATTCGCCATAATGTGCGCCAATCCCAATGGAAATTTGGCAATTTCTGCTAATTTCATCTCTCATTGTCAGGAGTCCAGATAGAATAGTGTCAGTGCTAAGAGATGCTGGATAAAACATTTGGGTATTATCAGCAGCCCAAATCCCGACTCCTTCTCCGCCTATGGCAGTACCAATACCGTATATAATTTCTTTGGGTTGGTTGATAAGTGCTAAAATTTCTAACAAGCCTTTTTCCTTGGTTAATTTGGTTAAACCAGCGGAGTCGGAGGATACGCTGTAGCCTCTGATTTTATAAGGTGTCAATAATTCTACGGCAACTTCGTGGGTTTGTGGGCTTTCTAACCAATATTCGATTAGTTTAATTGGTAACCCGCCAATAATATCCTGGGTGATATCGAAGAGACTGGGAGAATATTGATTTTTGCTAATTTTACTAGTCATATAGTAATCTTGTCTTTTGGAGCTTTAGGAAAGGGTTTAGTATAGCCCAATAGGCAAGATTTAAGAGAGAAAGAATATCTTAAAATCTAGCGACAATTAAATAATTTTATTTTAATTTTTTTTCGGAAGTACCCTGCACGCCAAAAACCTGGTTTTTCCAAGAAACTGGGTTTCTCTTTTATCAAATTAAAGCGCCGCGAGTTACCCCAAGCTGGTTTTGTAACTTTAATTTTTGCCAAAGTTGGGAACCTGTAATTTCTCCTGCCAGTAATTCCTGATAGCTATGAATTATTTCAGTTACTTCTTCTCCTGTTTCATTGAGAAATTCAATCCGGAAGTAATTAACACCAACTTCTATGAGACGTTTTATATATTCCGCCCCTGTTTGAGGTGTACCATTAAATAGAGTATTCCGGCAACCTGCATCGGCTTGGAGGATATGTTGAGTACCAACTCTATCTTGTAATTTTACTTCATATTTCTCGCATGGTCTGCCGCAGTTGGTATAATCGGTTCCTTGGGATAGAAAAGCACAAAATACGCAATGTTCTAGATGAAACATGGGTATATGTTGGTGAATGGTGACTTCAAACCAGTCTGGGGGACAGGTTTTAATCAGTTCTGTTAATTGGGTGATGTTAAGATCGTAGGATGGGGTGAGTCTTTCTAGTTGAAAAGTGTTTTTGAAATAGTCGGCGGTGAGAGGATTGGCAATGTTGAGGGAGAAATCTGCTACAGTGCGATCGCAACTAAAGTATTCTAGATGATCGTAGTTACGGAGTAGATAGCCGTGGGCGTTGCTGTTTCGCACTTGCTGTAGGATATAGTTTTCTCCTGGTTTGGTAATTCGAGGTGGGGCAACCCAGATGGTTGTTTCTGGGGTGTCTGGTGTATTTTTAGCGTTTTTTTGTCTAACTATTTCTACGGCTTCTCGATATTTTTTGGGATCTTCAAGTTCACAATATATTATATGGATGTTTTTGGTTAGTGCGGCTTTGAGTTGTTGGATATTCCGTACTAAAATTATGAGATTGGTTTGGGATGAGGGATTTGTTTGGGTATGGGTTTGGTTGGGGAGTAGGTTTTGGTAGGAGAGGTTTGAGTTTAGTTGCCAGGGTTTGGGTTGGGCGCGTAATTCTTCTAATTTTTTGACTATTTCTCGCCGCATTCGATTTAATTCGCTGACGGGAATCATGAGTTTATCATCTAGGCGATTGGTTAATTTTCCTAAATAGAAAGGGGTGTTACCGAGGCGGCTGAATTGTTGTTGTAGTTTGGCGGTTGTCAGGGGTTGGGTGTGGGCGGATGCGAGGGGGATGGTGGAGTCTATTTGGATTGTATTACCGATTTCATCTTTTGCGATCGCGTTTAGTGGTTTCCCGATTTCTCCGTCTATCTCTAGGTGGATTGGGCGTTGAAATTGGGGGGTTTCTCCTGTAAAGCTTTGACGGATTTCTTTTGCTAATTCGGGATCCGAAGTTTTCCAGATTTTATCTCCTATATGAATGCGTTTGATATTGATGTTACCACGTCCAAAGGTAAGGATGGTTTCCCGATTGTGTTTGGCGACGCTGTAAATTCTTCCTCCTTCTTCTTTAGCTTCTGGATGCCCTCCATCGAAAACTACACCGTCGCCCGGTTTAATTGGGGATGGTATTCCGATATCGTGACACCGAATGGTAATTTTATCTGGCTCGATTTTAGTAACTTCACCTAGGTAAACTCCGCGTTTTTTTCCAAAACGGGCATGGACTAATTCTTGGTTATTGATGCCGCGCAACCAACCTGTATAAAGTCCGCGAGAAAAGGCCATTTCTAGTTTATATCTTTCTTTGTCTTGAATTTCCCAATCTTGGTTGGGGGGCAGGGAAACTATATTATTGTCTATAGTTAATTTGGCGATGGCTTTATCCAATGCTTCTCGATAAACGCGGGTAACATTGGCAACATATTCTGGTGTTTTTAAACGCCCTTCAATTTTCAGACAAGTTACTCCCGATTTTACTAAATCTGGCAAAACCTCTAATCCCGCTAAATCTTGGGGACTGAGGAGGTATTTTTTATCTCCTAAATCTACTATTTTACCATCAGCAATTAACTGATAGGGCATTCGACATGCTTGGGCGCATTCTCCTCGATTGGCAGAGCGCCCGCCTAATGCTTCTGATGTTAAACATTGCCCCGAATAGGCAACACATAAAGCCCCATGTACGAATATTTCCAGTGGCAATAATCCATCTATTTCAGTAATTTGTTTTTGAATCTTATTAATCTCTTCGATAGAGCATTCACGGGCAAGTACGACTAATTGACAACCGAGAGATTTAGCAAATTTTACCCCATTAGCACTAGTAATTGTCATCTGCGTAGAAGCATGGATGGGAAAATCTGGGGAAAGATGGCGAATCAGGCGACAAATTCCCACATCTTGCACTATGGCAGCATCTACACCAGAAGCAATAATTTTTTTAATATACTTTTCTACTTCTGGTAATTCATTGGTAAAAATTAGGGTATTGACAGTAACATAACCTTTCACACCACGTCTGTGAAGGAATTCCATCAATTTAGGTAAATCCGCCTGAGTGAAATTTTGCGATCGCATTCTGGCGTTATACTCTTCTAATCCGAAATAGATAGCATCTGCCCCATTTTCTACTGCGGCTTTGGCACATTCCCAATCCCCTGCTGGCGCGAGGATTTGAGGGCGCTGAATGGTTTTGGCTATGGTTTGGGAGAGTTGGATAGAATTTGCTTTCATTTAAGGGATTAGGGGTTGGGGGCTAG
>DOIX01000201.1:0-18268 GCA_003511885.1 Cyanobacteria bacterium UBA11153 | reverse complement strand
GGATTAGGGGTTGGGGGCTAGGGAATCGGGGATCCAGCAGAAAGCTGTAAAATCAATGGTTTGAGGAATTGAGAATGTCTTAACCGCCCTGGCGGTTGCTATAAATCCGTAGTGGCTTATTAGAGAAACTAGGTTTATTGAAAAAAAATAGTCCATTGCATCATAATTTTCTGATCGATAAAAAATGCTTGAAAATATTTTTATCTCCCATCTATTATCTCCCATCTATTATCTCCCATCTCCCCGATACTTCATGATTGAGTAACGGATTTTTTTTGTTCCTCATTTACTTCAGGATTCAGAGCCATCTCTGTTTCCACTTGTGCCAGATTCTTCCCGATACCTTCAGTCCGAATAGTATCAAAAGTTCCCTTAATAAAACTAGCCATTGGCACAGCTACTAATAATCCTAAAACTCCTCCTACTTTAACCCCAATATCCAGAGAAATTAACATCCAAACCGGATTCAACCCCGTCAATTCCCCAACAATACGCGGCCCCAATATATTCTCACAAACTTGGATAATTGCCAGAGCAATCAATAAAACCTTAACTCCTAACCAAAAATTTTGCAAAGCTATCAGCAAACTAACGATAATAGTAGTAGTTGTCCCTCCCAAAGGAATCAGACTAGCTGCACCAATCCCAAAACCAAATAACTCAGCCAAAGGCACGCCCAAAATTAAGAAAGCCGTTGTTTGGGTTGTACCCAATATCGTTGCTAATATAGCTTGTCCCGCAATAAATCTCTCAAAATTATGAGGCAGAGACTTCCTAATTTGGTTATTCCATTGATCCGGAAACCAACTCAGGATTCCATTCCAAAGACTTTCCCCTCGCAAAACCAGAAAAATTGCAAAAATTATAGTTAAAAAGACATTGACAATACTGCCAATCGTATTGACAATTAAATTGAGAAGCTGACTAGTCATGGAACGTAACTGACTAGTTAATCGTTCAACTAACTGAGTAAACGTACTGCTGATATCGACTGGCAACTGTTGAGCAACAGCCCAAGTTTCCAAACTTTGCAGTTGTGTTTGACCGGATTTAATCCAATCTGGTAACTTAATTAATAATTCATTAGCTTGCTGTAGAATCAGCGGCCCAATGAATAATACTAAAGTACCCAATATAACCAAAAATAAGATCAGAACAAAAGCAACAGCAATCCCCCGACGTACTCCTATATCTTTGAGAAACCGAATCGGATAATCTAACAAAAAAGCAATCAGAGTCGCCGTAATTAAAATACTTACTAAAGGCTGTAAGTGTTTCGCTAATAGCAGTAGCAACCAGACATTGAGACAGACGATAGGGAAAATCAAGCCAATCGTAAACTGTCGAGGCAGCTTATTGATGGAGTCCATCATAGGCATTAGTTAATAAAGGCACTTTAAAAATCCTACACCTAAAGATAACGCTGTAATAACTCAAGGATAAACTGAGCAGCAGTGGTGCGATATCCTTTATACCAGAATCCGCGATCGCATTTTTCCTTCATACCTCCCCAAGCCCAATCAAACCGCCAACCTTGACAAGTATCTGCCCTCCTCCATAAGTTTAAATGATCTACGCCTGGATCTCCATAGAAACTTTCCTCACCCTTCCCCAATAAGGCGCTACTCCAGTGGGTAAACTCATCGTGACTAAGACGATGAATGGGAAAATTTCCAGATAAGGGCACGCCCCAACCATCCAACGCTATCAAAGCTTTCACCTCTCCTCCCAACACCTGCCACCCCCAAGCTGCACCAATCGCACCAACAACGCCTGCGCTAAAAGCGATAAATATAATCGGTGTCTTCGTACTATTGAAACGATCGAGTAAATCCAGCAATATATGAATAGCAGAATAGCTAAAATAATCCCGATGGGGCAGAATTAGCGGTTTTTGAGTTAATTTATCAGATAGATTACCCATGGCACAACGTTGTAATGCCTGCCAAAATTCTTGGGTAAACTCTGGCTTATGAATACCAGGACAAATTATAATCTGACAGGAATCACGTGTCATAAGTTATAGCAACCGCCACATCGGGAGCGATATAAATAGGGTGATGAATGGAGCCTTGTATCCTTGATGAATCAAGGTTTTGATTAGCATTAAATACCTACACACACAAAATTAATTACACACTACAATCTTCTATAATTTTTACGAGATAAGGGATTTAGCTTCACCTTATGTGCAATTAATTTTATTTACCTGCTGAATATGTAATTGTCAACTGTCAACTGTCAACGGTCAATTGTCAATTGTCAACTGCTAATGGCAAGTCAAAGCCTGAAATTGCTCCTGATTAATCCGCCCCGCTTGATAGAGCGTTTGAGTAATTTCCGAAATCGTTAATACCGAATATGCCCGATAACCATTTTCCCTCAATCTATCTTTAACCCCCTGTTCATGATCGATAAATACTACAATATCATGCACCTGCAATCCCACCGATTTTAATTTTTCTGCCCCTTCCATAACACTTTTGCCACTAATCAAAATATCATCAACTACTACAACCGTTTCCCCAGGGTGAAAATTACCTTCAACTACTCGCCTAGTACCATGTGCTTTTACTTCCTTACGAGGATAAATCATGGGATGATGGAGACGGAGAGATAACCCTGTTGCTGTCGGTAAAGAGCCATAAGGAATACCCGCAATTCTATCAAATTCTAGACTTTCTAGAATATCCGCATAAGCACTAAGCATCTGATGGAAAAGTTGGGGATTAGAGATAACATTGCGCAAATCTATATAATAAGGAAATATTGCCCCAGATGCTTGGACAAATTCGCCAAACATAATACAGCCAATATCATATAGTTGTAAAATTAAATCCTCATATCGGTGCTTTGACAACAAGCAAACATCGGGCATCCATATTTGACATGTAGAGCCTTCGCGGATAACTTTATGACGCTCTAGCTCGATTTCTTCTTGCAAAGATTTAATCGCTAGAGCAGGTTTGGCAATAGTTAACATATCTTGAGGCACTGGAATCAATAACCCATCCCCATTCTTATTTAAACCCGCTGCTAAAATTGCACCTAAGCTACTACCTCCCTCTGCCCAAATACTCCGCACCAGGATTACTCTTTCCGGTGCAATTGCCCGAATTTTCGCTAAAATATCCGGGGATGTAGTTCCGACTTCCAATCCTAATACTTCAGGATTGCCCCAGATTTTGGCTTCCTTAACTACTTGGAGATAAAGGGGAGATTCCTGATTAGGATAATGCTGCAAAGCTGTAGCCGCCGGATTAGATGTACAACAGAGAACAAATACCGCCTTTTCAGGGTAAATTAAAAATGGTGCAATATGATCTTGTCCCGAATAAGGGCTAACAGTAATCGCATCTACTTGCCACTCGACAAAAACCCTCTGAGCCAATAGACTGCTCGTATTAATATCCCCATGTTTGGCATCTAAAATAATTGGGATGTGTTGGGGAATAGCAGCTAGAGTTTTTGACAGTAATTCCAATCCAGGTATACCCAATGCTTGGTAAAAACCAAAGGTAGGTTTATAAGCACAAACCAAATCAGAGGTTTCCTCAATAATGAAGTTGAGCCAATCCCACAAATTATCAATAATGGTACGATTACTTTCTTGCCTATCATAACGACTAGGCATCATTTCCGGATTCGGATCGATTCCTACCACCAGTAAACTCTGATTTTCTGCGATCGCACTATTCAATTTATCCCAAAAGTTCATCTTCGCCAATTCCTCCTCGTCTATAGCAGTTGACAGTTGACAATTGACAGTTGACAGTGATAGCCATGTTTATCAAACCCCTATTCAGCAAGGGAAAAAGCCTCTATTCAGAATCTTCTTTATGTCGCACCCGATGTGGCAGTTGCTGTATATAGCTAGGGGCTAGAGAAGAAAGATGTCTAATCAAGGATTTGAGGAATTGAGAATGTCGGGGCTACCCTAGTGGTTGTTATATATCTAAAAATTATTTATGTTCCCAGAGGTGAGGGCGGGTTTTGTATTTAATGCAAGTTGCTAGTTACAAATATTGACGCTTAGATCCCCCCTTGCCCCCCTTACTAAGGGGGGAACTTTCCTTCAAAGTCTCCCTTAAAAAGGAGGAAACTTTCCTTCAAAGTCCCCCTTTGTAAGGGGGATTTAGGGGGATCGAAAAGATCTAAACTCATAACTAGCAACTTGGGTTATTTATATGATTTATTTTCCCATGAATATCTGTCTCTAAACCCGCCTCTAAGAGATGAGATATTGTAATGGAAATGTCAGATTTTCCCACCTTACCCGCCAAAAAACCAATCAAAACCAACCGTAATTTATCCCTACCTCAAGTCGTATACTCAGCATTAATTTTCACATAGTCATAACTCAAGTCACAGCCCCAAGCAATACCTTGCCCATTACCATTACCAACGCTAACAGAAATTAAAACAGTATCATCCTTCAGATAAGCACCTGCGGCGGCTTGTTTCATATAATTACTAGCAGCACCACGATCGAATGGTAAAGGTTGACCATTTTCCATCATCAGAAAATCGCCCAATTGAATCCGCAGATTAGCTTGATCGAACTTGACACCAGCACGTCCTGCTGCTCCAGCAATTCTACCCCAATTAGGATCGCGACCGAATATGGCAGACTTAACCAAAGATGAACCAACAATAGTTTTAGCAATTTGACGCGCTCCCTTATCATCAGGTGCGCCTGTCACCTGCACTTCCACCAAACAAGTCGCCCCTTCCCCATCCCGTGCGATCGCTTTCGCTAAATGCTGACATACTGCAGTTAGCATTGCCTCTAACTTTTCGGCATTTGCGCCCATCTCCGTAATTGCCGACGTGCGAGACTGACCGTTAGCCAAAGCAATGAGAGTATCGTTAGTACTAGTATCGCCATCGACAGTAATTTGATTAAAACTTTTATCGGCTGCCCGACTTAACATTTGCTGCCATAAAGCCGTCGAAACAACCGCATCGCAGGTAACAAAAGATAGCATAGTCGCCATATTAGGATGAATCATCCCCGAACCCTTAGCAATTCCACCCACACGCACCGGGCGATCGTCAATAATAGTTTCCAGAGCAATCGACTTCGTAACCAAATCCGTAGTCACAATCGCCTGTGCCGCAAGAGCAGAGCCAGTTTCCGAAGCCGATTCCACCAAAGTCGGAATACCAGCCAACAAAGCATCCATTTTAATCCGACGACCAATTACACCCGTCGAAGCCAGTAAAATCGAATCAGGGGAAATTTGCAGCGCTTCAGCCAAAGCCTGCGCGCTAGCCAAAGCATCCTGCCAACCTTCTTCACCCGTCGCTGCATTAGCCTGCCCAGCATTAACCAGAATCGCACGGGCACTAGCTTTCTTTTGTAACCGTTCTCGGCAATAATCAACACAAGCAGCACGAACGTAACTAGTTGTAAAGACACCTGCTGCGATCGCATCCACATCTGAGACAATCAAAGCTAAATCCGGAAGTCCCGAAGGTTTCAAACCAGCCGTAATCCCTGCTGCTTTATATCCTTTAGGAGCAGTAACGCCACCTGTAATTTCCCGCCAATCTGACATTAGTCCTCCCATAAAACCAGATCTTTGCCTGACAAGGGATTATATCAGGGAATGGGGAATGGAACAGCGGATGCTATATCGGAGAGTGGGGAGTGAGGTGTAAAGATTTCTGAATGAATCGGATTGCGATCGGTTAATTTCCCCTAATATTGAGATAATTCACGATGGGAGAGGTGTCTATGTCCCGGAAACGCATCCAGAGAAAAAATCCCTGGCAGCCTACTCCGGCTCCAGATATGCTCCAAAGCCGTGGTTTGAGCAACGGGAAGAAAATCAGGGAACCAAAATTACCCACAACCAGCGACATATTGCGGACACGTCCATTTGCGCCTCGTAACCAGGATGTATCGACACCAGAGGATACTCGTTCCTTTTCAGAAAAGATGACAGGGGCAGAATTTCGTTACAATGGGGTTAGTATTCCAGCTTATGCACCTTCGACAGTAGTCCAGCGAGAGGAAGTTTTAGAGAAAAATAGCCAAGAGCAAGCCGAAGGTGAGACTAGTGCGGCTAATATTTCTGTATTTGCACCAGAAGCACCTCCACCATCTCCAACAATCCAGCGAGAGGAAGTTTTAGAGAAAGAAACAGAAGAGCAATACACTCCCATCGTCGATACAGCTTCACTATCAGAAGTAGGGATTCAAAAGCAGCAGGTAGCGCCAGAAATTGATGCAACTTCAGAGCAGGTAGAAGAGACTTTTCAACAAGAAGAATTTAAACCTCTTCAGGCTAAAACCCTCGATAAACAAACTCTTGAAATCACCAAAGAGCCGCCGCTTACAATAGAGGCAGGAGCATCGAAACCTTTAGAAGCGAAAAAGCTGGGGGAGCTTTTGAGGGAAGTTAATCCCAAACAGAAAGATACACAATCATCATCAAATATCAATAGTTTATCCCAGACAGGACTAACTGACAAATCTAAAGAGATTAAAGAAAATCAGCCAACCCAAACAGCAACTGAGAAACAGAAAGAACAAAAAACAGAAGCTTCAGCCGAAAGCCAAGTCGCCAAAAGCGAAAGTAGCAAGTCGCTTCCAACTCAGCCGCCAACTCAACCAGCCCCTACTACTCCCACAGGAAGTGGAAGTAGTGGAGTAGCTCCAAGCAAAACCAGTGCCTCAATTGGGGAAAAAGCAATCGCAATTACAGCAGAAGATCCCGCTCAAATTCTGGCACAATTAAAAAATACACCCCCAACCCAAGCCATTGCTACCTACAGCCAAGCCCAAACAGATTCAACTCAAGCGCTGGAAAAACAACGGCAAAATCTCCAAAAAACTATCCCAGAAATTCCCGCACCAACAGGATTACCAGGAGAATCTGCGGCAACATCAGAGAAAACAGCAGCACAAGCAGTTGAAAAAGCTGGAGTAACCAAAGAAATCCCAGATATTAACACTGGATTAAATCAATCGGACACATCAGGAAATCAGTACGATCCTAAAGTACCAGAAATACCGCCACCAAAACCGCAAACGGCGACACAATTAATAGGTGGAAATGTTGAAAAAGAAGGAGAATCAGATCCCGCACTCAGCCAAAGCGCCCAAAATGCTTTAGCTAATGTCAGTTTAGATACCAGTCAAGTTAGCACAAGTGCTGGGGTGCGCCCCAATGTGGATTTGGCGGGTGAAGCCAATCCCTCGCAACTTGATGCGACTGGCGCGAAATCGAGTCAGGAAGTGCAAGCGGCTAAGACTGAAGCGGCGGCACAGATGAATCAAGACTTTGGCGAGAATAAGATTTTCCCCCAAAGTAGTAATGAAATCCTCAAAGCTAATAAGGAATTATCAGCGGTGGCAGTTTCTGGAGGTAAAGCGGGAGAAAATCCGGCGATTCCAGGAGAAGTGGTGGGGAGTTTGAATCAATCGCTAAGTCCATTTTTGAGAGAAAAGATTGGTGCAGAACAGGGTAAATATCAAGCAGGTAAAGATAAATTCGATCTAGATTCAGTTAAAGCTAGAAGTGAAGCCGATACGAAAATATCGGGGCTGAATGAGGAAACTAAGCAAAAACAATTAACCGAACAAAAACAAGCCCAAGCAGAAGTCCTGGGGTTTAAGCAAGAATGGAAAACTGAGTTAGATAGTGCCGAGAAAGACTATCAGGAGAAAGCTGGCAAAGCCACCAAAGAACAACGGGATAAAATTGGTCAGGAGAAAAGTAAAGGGGAGAAAGAAGCCGCCAAGCACCTAGAAGATGCGGAAAAGAAAGCAGAAGCAGAAAAACAGAAATCAGACGAACAAGCCAATCAGAAAAAACAAGAAGCATCAAAAGAATCAGGTGGCTTCTGGGGTTGGGTGAAATCAAAAGCTAAAGCCTTAATTGATGGACTAAAAGAAGCAGTTAATTTTATCTACGATAATTTAAGGAAAGCAGTCAAAGCTATTTTTGAGGCAGCCAAGAAATTAGCAGTAGCCGCAATAGATTTAGCCCAGAAAGCAATAGTTGGGTTAATTAAAGGTTTTGGCGAGATTCTCAAGGGTTTGGTGAAGGTAGTTTTTGCGGCTTTCCCAGGAATTGCCAAGAAGATTAATGCCAAAATTGACCAGGCGATTAATAAGGCGACAAAAGCAGTAAATGCAGCGGCGGATTTGTTGAAGAAAGGCGTAAGTGCAATTCTGGATTTCTTGGCAAATACTTTGGATACGTTATTGAAACTTGTCCAAGATATTTATAACGGCATTTTCACGGTAATTGGGATGTTGATTAACGGTGAATTTGCTGAATTGCTCAAACGGATTGGCAATTTAGTAGAAGCTGCGAAAGCCGCACCCCCTCAATTTGAAACAGCGGGATATGAAGAATTATTAGGAGGTAATCTAGATCAACCTTTATCACCCGCAGAATTAGCTCAAGCTGGTGTGACTCCTCCAGGTACAATGGGTGGTAGTAGGGGGCAAATGGGTGAATCTAGTGAATTACCTACCGCACCTTGGACAGAAGAAAATGTCGGGGTTGATGCCGTTGAAAATAATATGGAACTTTCACCGGAATTATCTGCCGAATTAATGGAGCAGACACAGGGTGAAGGTGAGGTAATGTTGGAGCAATCCAATGATAAAAGTCGCTCAATGGAGTCGATTCTAGCCGAAGCAAGTGGTCAAGAAAAAGAAGGAGGAGAACAACAAGAACAACCAGAACAACAATATCCCGATGATGGACTTTCACCGAAACAAAGGGCAGAAATAAAATGGAAATTGATGAAGAAAGGGATAGCTGATTGGTGGTCAAATAATTGGCCGACAGTTATCGGTGCAGGGGTAGTCGGAGTTGCAGGATTTATCGCAGCTAATATTGTCACAGGTGGTGCAATTACCGCCGCACTTCCAGCAATTATGGGTGTGGTAGGACCGCTATTTGCAGGTTTAACTGTTATGCAATTAGCTGGACATGTTCGCGACTATCTCTCCAAAGGTTGGGAAGGAGATATTCAAGGTGGTGGTAAGAGTTTAGCTAAAGGATTAGCCGCAGGTGCAATTGAACTAGTTTCTTGGTTAACATTTAAAGCTGGAGGTGCGGCACTTAAGGGTGCGAAGGCTGTAGCCAAGGGTGCAAAAAATGTAGTTAAGGGTGGATTAAATTTAGCGAAAAAGGCAGCTCAAGCGGTTATTAATGGTGTTAAATATATTATTGAGAAGGGGAAGGTTCTCTTTAAAGGGATTGCTGGAGAGGCGATTGGGAAAGGGTTTAAGAAACTCAAGGATTTGGGTAAGGGATTGTTGGAGAGGATGCGGTTTAAGGCATTCCGGATTCGGATAGCGAATCGATGGTTTAAGCTAGAAGGGTTGATTAATCCTTGGGTTGTTATTGCAGAAGGTGAAATTAAAACCGAGGGAATTACAAAAAATACTCGTGGTGCAATTGAGGTTAGTGATGACCAGTTAACCTTACTCAGAGAACTACCCAGTACTGGGACTGTGAAAGAAACAAATATCAAATCAGTAAGAGATTTACTAAATAAGGGATCGGTAACGCAAGACCAACTCAAAAAACTTGGATTCAGTGATGACCAGCTTAAAGCACTTCTAAGAACGAAGGAGGAGATTAAAGCAGCAGCAGACGCTGAGAAGCTAATAGGCAAATTCAAAAAGGCAAGAACTTACCACGGGGACACCGGACATAATATGAATGATACCGTTGTCAAAAATATTATGAATCAACCTGATGGTATCTACCTTTCACAAAACGGCGAAACTTTCATCTTTCATAAAGGAGGAGATGTGGCTATTGTGAGTGCCAAAGGCAGCGCCAAAGGAAATATTGTAACAGCATACGGTGATTCAGGAATCAAAGGTGCTAGCGGTGCGAAATCTCTTGGAGGATTGCCCACTGATCCGGGAGCGTCAGTAACAGCAAGTATGATTACTAATGGACAAATTCCTACGGCCAGTGGCTTCAACCCTCCAGCAGTTAAAATTTGGCCATAATAGTGAGTGAATATGATTGTCAAAATTTTAGATTCTGTTTTCGCTGAAGTTATAAAGGAATCGCATCTCCAGATTAGCCCTCGATGGATGCTTGATAGCCTTGCCGTAGTTGTCGCATCTTTCAACTCTATGGAAGAATATGAGCGGCAAATTATGGAAACATTTGGGAGTTTTGACTCTATGGGATCTGGAGCTGAGGGAATGCGATTTGGCCAGAAAGATCTGTTACTTAAAAGTGTTTGGTTTAGAGTACCTGAAGTAAATCTACCCTCAGATAAGGTGTCTCTTTTATGGCAAAATCAGGAACCACAAATTGGACTGCTTCACCTCTTATCTGGACAAGAATTTCACCTCGATCCGACTGACGTTCGCTGGTTCGATCCAAATACCGGAATTCTCATCTGTATGACCGAAGAATCTCTGACAGTTGCTGGTGAGAGACTTAGACTTCGCATCGCTGAAGACTTTGACCTATTGTTTGTTGACCAAAAGTTATGTGGTTGGTTGCTATCCTCTGCGGAAAAATACTTGGTCGAATTATGGGAAACTTCCTATTCTACCGAAGCAGATAAGGAACTCAAGGCATTGATCTATGAGAGTCTAGATTTAGTGTCAGAACCTAACATTGAAAAGATGGATAACCAAGATCCTGATATTTTACAAGCACTTGTTGATTTGCATAGTCGAATCAAATGCGATTATGGATCTGTGAACCAGAGAAGGGTACTTTGCACTTGGGTTGCAGAGATTATTGAACGGTTTTATGACCAAAGATTGTAAGTATGAGTAATATAAGATAAAATATGTTTCCAAGCATTTTGATGAATTCAATAAATCAAATAATCAATCTACTAAAATCTCATCCACTGACGGATATATTGAGTGTTGGCTATATTGATAGTGACGAAACAATCAAAAAAATTCACACTATACAAGAAGATCTGTATCTAGAGTTCGGCAATTCATTATTGCGCTGCTCTTCAGTAAATCAGTATGACAAACTGAGGATGAAGATTGTTAATCAAATAGAATTCGACTTTGACTTTGAACTTGAGGAAGATGATGAGTTTTGTGTTTGTTCAATATTCAATATGTACCTGTTCGATCCTTACGGTGCAAACCAAATAACTTCGGCTGAATTTCTCGTAGACGATCAATGTAATATAGAGGAAGGAATAGTTAAGTGTGCGCAATTTAACATTGGTATTAAAGACGAGCTATTTTTAGATCCAACACACACATTTGGTATCCAAATTAATGGCAATCGGACAATTAAGGAATGGATAGAGAAAAAAGCTTATGGTGAATCTGAATATAGCGAGTTAGTTTGGAACGGGAATAGTGAAATAATTGAAGTCATATCAATTTGATTGAATTAAATGGATGATGCGATCGCAAATATTCTAACCAACTCATCACTCACAGTCGATGAAAAAGTTGAAAAGACAACGGAACTACTCAGTTGTCAACCTGATAAAGGAGTTTCAGAAAGTATTCAATTCCTCCTTAATACTAACGACCCCGCTGCGGCTACCTATCCAGCTAACTATTTGTCATTATTGCCGAATATTCGTAGTGAAAAAAGTATGGTTGTCGAGTATATATTGAAGAATAAAAATCACTTGATGATTGCCGCAGCAAATTTAGTAAAAGATATATCTGATGAAATTATAGATCAGCTCATTGATGAGTACTTTCAAAATCCTTCCTCATCAGACATGTATAGCATTATAAATGAGGTGGCTCAGTACTTTCCGGAACGATTACGGAAATTCGCGACCGAAATTGATGATGAATACATCCGGGAAGCATTACTTCCTGGAGCGCCAGATAGTTGGGTTGACGATTTAGTCAGTCAATATCGTCAGAATGAAGATCCAGATATTTTAAAATCATTGGCATGGATTCGCACGGAAAAAGCCTTGAATGGACTATTCACTTTAGCGAGGCTAGTGCCAAAAGAACAACTGGGAGATATCTATGCCTACATTGAAAGTTCAGGGGTATTTCCAGATACGCGATTAGCTTCAATTTATTTCAAAAATTATCGTGGCTATGTTGTATCTCGCCATGAAAGTCCTCACCAGATGGGGGGGGAATTTCCTCATCCGGTTCCCAAATGTCCTGTCACAGGTATTCCAGCCAATCGCATTCTAACTTTAGATGTGTCCCAAGTAGATTTAAGTATCACAAGTGGCTATAATCCCACTTTCTTTTGGTATGAAGGCACTCATCCACCAGATTGCATTTACGTTCAGTTTAAGCCTGAAGGTATCAAAGGACTAATGACACCAATGACTGATGGAGTAGTAGGTACTGATTTAATTCCCGGCGAATTAGCATTGAAACTAGAAGAGTATCCCTTAAAACATGGTTGTGGAGGTTCAGCCGTTTCTGGGTACTCTAATCATCAAGTGGGAGGCTATCCCCGTCTAATCCGATTTGAACGGTTTCCCCGTTGCCCAATCTGTGGCAAAGGAATGCGATTTTTAGTTAGTATAGACAGTGGAATGACTCCTTTTGGCAAGTTAGGATTTGAGGGAATTCTTTATGGATTTTGGTGTGATGAGTGCGCGGTATCCTGTACCTGTCGCCAAACGGATGATTATTAATCATACCTAATACCATAATGTAGAATTCGTAGAGCAGGCATCTTGCCTGCTACTGACTGCTACTGTTACCTATCCTACACAGGAATTACGCAAAATCTGTAACTCAACTATATATATTAGGGTGCGTCATGTAACGCACCCTACAGATAGCCAAAGCGCGATCGCATTCCTATAGCATTATAACAATGACAACAAAAACTGAAAATTATCCCCTAAATACCCAACTAACACTACACGACGACACAGAAATTACCCTAACTATCCCTGTAGTCAACCTGACACTAACCAAACAAAATAACAAAATCATCGAATGCCGTATCACCTGCAAAATTAATCCAGAAATATACCAACAAATCGACAAAAAAGCCTTATTCAACCTCAAACAAGAAATTCGCAGTCCCCTCTCTAACGGCTCATTTCAACCCTCACCCGACATCGAAATTGAAGCAAGTTTAGATCCAGCTTTGCTACCACAACTAACAGAAAATGTCACAACCATTCATCAAATATCAGATTACCTCCAGAAAATTAACCAACAACAACCTAATAATCCCCTACTATCTACTTATAGTTGGTATGGATTGCAAGTAAAACAGCAACGAGAAACAGGTGAAACTGGCTACCGCACCCTTTGGCATTATCTCCAACCTGCTGCTATTACCTCAGATGGCATTTCCAGCGAACTAATTTCTGAGGCAATGGCTAATTTTGCCCAAAATTGGACTGATACTAATCCCTCAGTAATTTCTCAAGATGTCATGGCTAAAGCACTTGAAGAAATGACTCGTGCTATTGAAGAATTGACTGATGGTTTCTCAGAAATGACAGGAAAGCTGGTTGATGAAACTGTTGATGAAATAACCAATGCCTTGGCGGAATTAACTGAAAGTATCTCCGAGATAACCGAAGAAGTTACTGAAGAAGCAAATATTTTAACCGCCACAATTAATTTCTTCCAAGCCCAAAATTGGCAATTCCAGCAAATTCCAGGTGAATCAACCTTACGTTTAGCTTTCGCGGGAGAAAATGGTACATGGGATTGCTATGCTAGAGCTAGAGAAAAACAACAGCAATTCGTCTTTTATTCTATTTGCCCAGTCAACGTGCCCAAACCCAAACGTCGGATATTGGGAGAATTCATTGCTAGGGCTAACTATGGCACAATTATTGGCAATTTTGAATTAAACTTTGACACCGGAGAAATTCGCTACAAAACTAGTATCGCTCTTCCCAATAACCGCATTGATTCAGAAACATTCAAACAATTAGTTTATCCTAATGTCTTGACAATGGATAGATATCTACCTGGGATGATATCTGTCATTTCCGGAGAGATGTCGTCAGCCAAAGCGATTCGCCAGATAGAAGAAATTGACTTATCGCCACAACCCTCTAATTCTTCTCCAGGAGAAGATTTGATTGATAATCAACCTTTGGTAATTTCTGATAACACAAAAGAATCTGCCCCAACCTCATCTCAGCCCCCAGCCCCAAAATTCCCAACTGAATCCGACATCTTCTGCCGATTAACCAAAGAAGAAATATCCAAATTTGAAGAAGTTATGGAGTTACAGCAAAAACGGGATAAACAAACAGCCCAATCCAAACGAGAACAACTAAAAATTGGGTTAAAAACTAGATGGGGTGAAGAGGGAGAGGCAATATTTGAAAAAGCATATCAAATTTTTGAAACTTTTCAACTTGATGCCAAACAAGTCAGGTTCATCTGGCGCTATTCAGAATTATATAACTTAATCCAACTGCAAATAGAACAATTGTTAATCGAAACGAGTGAGGAGGAAAACTTCGGTAAAACTATTCCAGAATGGGAAAAACTGAGAGATAATGCTAAACAAAAAGTTCAACAAATAGCCCATAATTACATAGATGTTCAAGAAGAAATAGAGATGTTAATGGAAATACGAGAGATCCGAGAGCATTTGGCAGTGGCGAAAAATATAGCAAGGGACTAGGGGCACTCTTGCTAGGGGCTAGAGCAGAAAGCTGTCAAATCAATGGTTTGAGGAATTGAGAATGTCTTAACCGCCCTAGTGGTTGCTATAAGTAATACCAAATTGCCCAGACTTCATCAGATCCCTGCCTGCTCCCCTGCCCCCTGCTCCCCATCTCCCCGATCCCCCACTCCCGCATCCCATGGGATTGCAATAGTACCTCTTCTAACCATAGAATTAAACAAATCAATCGTTCGCAACCAATTAACCTAAACCGTCAGAAAACCATGACTACTCGCCCCATCATCCTTGGCATCGTCGGTGATAGCGCCGCTGGCAAAACTACCCTGACGCGAGGCATTGCCCAAATCTTAGGGGAAGAGGATGTTACAGTAATCTGTACGGATGACTACCATCGCTATGATCGCAAACAGCGGGCAGAAAAAAGCATTTCGGCACTCCATCCCGACTGTAACTATTTAGATATCATGCAGCAGCACTTAAATCTGCTCCGCACTGGACAATCTATCCTCAAACCGATTTACAATCACGACAATGGCATGTTGGAGACACCGGAGTACATCAAGCCCCGGCGGTTTGTGATTATTGAGGGCTTGTTGGGATATGCCACTCGTGCCTGTCGCGATTGTTTTGATGTGAAAGTCTTTTTAGCACCTCCAGAATCTCTCCGCACCCAATGGAAAATTAAAAGAGATACTGCTAAACGAGGTTATACTGTGGAAGGAGTTCTCGATCAATTGAGAAAACGGGAAACTGATTCGGAAGAATTTATCCGTCCCCAGCGCCAATGGTCTGATATTGTCGTGACTTTCTATCCACCAGAGGAACAAATTCAGGGCAACGATTTAATGCTCAATGTCCGTTTGGTACTGAGACCAACTATTCCTCACCCTAATTTTACCAGAATTCTTGAACCTAGTAAATCTCATCTCAGTTCAGCAATCCGTTTAGAATTAGATCGAGATATGGGTAAACCTGTAGATGTATTAGAAATTGATGGTCATGCTAATAGCGATCAGGTGAGGGAATTAGAACGGATTTTGTGTAATGATATCCCTTATTTGGGCAAATTCTGTAGTCTGGAAGGGAATCAAGATCTTGGTAAAATTATTGGGACAACTGGGGAAACTTTACAAAGTTATCCTTTAGCGCTGACTCAGTTATTGATTACTTATCACATGTTGAAAGCAGCTAGGATTTATCAGTAGGGGTTTCCAAACTTCCCACATTTTCCTTATGAAACTGTTATTGTCAATGAACCCCTTTGGGAAAAGGAACCTGTAATTACCGTTTATTAGCCCTACTCCAAAAAACCCACTCCCTACTCCATGACTAATAACTATACTGTTGTATTAATTATTCCTACAGGGATAGGTGCGTCAATTGGTGGGTATGCAGGGGATGGATTGCCTGTAGCAAGAGCAATAGCCCAAATTTGCGATCGCCTCATTACTCATCCTAATGTCCTCAATGGCGCGCAATTATACTGGAATTTACCCAATGCTCTCTATGTGGAAGGTTATGGACTTGACAAATTTGCCGCTGGATGCTGGGGTTTAAAACCAGTCCATCAAAATCGGGTGGGATTAATTCTGGATGCGGGAATTGAACCAGATTTACGACTGAGACACTTACAAGCAGCAGATGCCACTAGAGCCACATTAGGGCTAAATTTAACAGATTACGTTCTGACAGATGCACCCTTAAACGTAGAACTCCGTAGTGCGCCATCGGGGGCAAGTTGGGGTACAATTGGCAATCCAGATAGTTTATTAAGAGCAGCTGAGGTACTGATTAAGCAAGGAAAAGCAAATGCGATCGCAGTTGTTGCCCGTTTCCCCGACGACGGAAGTAGCGATGCCCTACAAGCTTATCGCCACGGGCAAGGAGTCGATCCTCTAGCAGGGGCAGAAGCAGTAATTAGTCACCTCATTGTCCGGACTTTCCAGATTCCCTGTGCCCATGCACCTGCTTTGTCACCCCTCCCCCTAGATCCAGATTTATCACCTCGTTCCGCCGCTGAAGAATTAGGGTATACTTTTTTACCCTGCGTCTTAGTAGGATTAAGTCGCGCCCCCCAATTTCTTACCTCATCCCCCATCTCCCCATCCCCCGAAGATATCTGGGCAAGGGATATAGATGCTATCGTTGTACCAGCCAGCGCTTGTGGTGGCAGCGCCTTACTGAGCTTGAGTCAGTTACCTGTCCAGATTATCGCAGTGGCAGAAAACCAGACTACTATGGAAGTTTACCCAGAAGCTTTAGGTATGAAAGCAATACGGGTAAAATCTTATTTAGAGGCATTGGGTGTACTGGTTACTCATCGTGCTGGTATCAGTATGGACTCCCTCCGCCCATCTCTGTCGTCTTTGCGTTGCTTGTTGTAATTTTAGTGACCAAACAGCCTCCCTCTCGCCCCGAAATTGAACCCCTGACGCGCATCCAAATTCTAGTCGCCATGGGGATAACTGCGATCGTATTGTTATGTATTGCCAAACTCTGGTTACAATTTGGTTCAGTTGAACTATTACCTGTAATTAGCACTCCTGAAGCTGTAATTCTCGGATTAGGAATAGGGATGATAGTGACAGGTGTCAGTGGCTTAGTCTATCGCCTTTGGCCTGCTTATCGCCAAAGTGCTGACTCATACTTACAGTTAGTATTAAAGCCTTTGATCTTACCAGATCTAATTTGGTTGGGATTACTCCCTGGCATGAGTGAAGAATTATTATTTCGGGGAGTTATGTTACCCGCAGTGGGGTTAAATGCGATTGGTATTATTACCTCGAGTCTAGTCTTTGGTATTTTACATCTCAGCAGCCCCCAACAATGGCCTTATGTGGTTTGGGCAACTGTTATCGGATTATTGTTGGGTGTCTGTGCTGTACTTACTGGTAATTTACTCGTACCTATTGTGGCTCATGTGGTAACTAATTTAATTTCCAGTTGTCTTTGGAAACTTACTCATCGAGAAGTGGAAGTTTAAGAAGGGAGAGTGGGGAGTAGGGAGTGGGGGGCAGGAAGAGTAAAAAATTCCTTTCTTAGTCCCCCTTGTCCCCCTGGCTCTTTTGACTTTAACTAGACAAGCGGGATCTGATCGCGTTTGGCGGTGGGATCAAAGCCGCTATGGCGACGATTGCCCGTCCGACAAAACCGACAAATACGCCAGAGATCGGAAGGAGGACAGGCATGAGGAGACGAGCAAAATCCCTTGATATTTCCTTAAAGATCTGTTATCAGAAAAATAATTAGTGGTAAGCTCTCGATGTATCAGTCTGTCAAAGCTAGAATCTATCCTACCGACGCACAAGCCGAGAAACTTTCGCAGTTTTTCGGGTGCGCTCGTTGGTGGTGGAATAGAGCTTTGCACGAAACTACTACCACATATACCGAGACTGGGAAAGGATTGTCGAGAGAAGGACTCAATGGACTCCTGCCACAACTCAAGCGTGAGTTTCCCTGGTTGGGTGAGTGTCATTCTCAAGTCTTGCAGTCTGTCACCCTGAATCTGACTAAGGCGTTTATCAACTTTTTTGAAAAACGGGCTAAATACCCTAATTTCAAATCTAAGCATGGCAAACAATCGATTCAGTACCCCCAAGGGACTAAGTTTGTTGATAACTTGATTTATCTTCCCAAGCTGGGATGGGTGAAAATCAAACTGCATAGACCGCTTGATGGTGAAGTTA
>DOIX01000353.1:8922-10517 GCA_003511885.1 Cyanobacteria bacterium UBA11153 | reverse complement strand
GCCCCTAGCCCCTAGCCCCTCACCCCTCACTGTAAAACTCATTCCTCAATACTCCCCATATCGGGATCCGCTACCCCATTCCCCCCACGGTCATCTTTTGAGACGATCGCATGATGCTACCAACCTTTGGGGCAAAATGGCTAGTGTCTACACAATTGGTAACGGAGGATTAAGAGATTGGCTACTCGTGTCATTATCGTTCGTCATGGTCAAAGCAGCTATAATTCGCAGCAACTGATTCAAGGGCGCTGTGATGAGTCAGTCTTGACTGAAAAAGGTGCTGCTGATGCCCGTAAAGTAGGTGCTGCCCTCAGTAGCCTAAATATTGATGCTGTTTATTCCTCTCCCCTCCAACGGGCGAAGACAACGGCAGAGCTAATATTACCTTATTTGCCTGGTCATCCACCTTTCCAGGCATCAGATAATCTGATGGAAGTGGATTTGCCTCTGTGGGAAAAGCTCCATAAATCTGAGGTAGCGACAAAATTCCCGGAGGAATATAGTTGTTGGAAGCAACGTCCCCATGAGTTTTTTATGACTATTTCTACTCCAGATGGGGTACGGCAGCATTTTCCGGTTTTGGCACTTTACCAACAAGCGCAGCAATTCTGGCAAGAAATTCTGCCCCGGCATCAGGGAGGTACGATTTTAATCGTGGCTCATAATGGGATTAATCGCTGTTTGCTCGCTAGTGCAATTGGTGTTTCTCCTTCCCGTTACCATTCGATTCAGCAGTCTAACTGCTGCATTAATGTCCTCAATTTTACTGGGGGTTGGGGCGATTCGGTACAACTGGAATCTCTTAATCAAACTTCTCACTTGGGAATTGCCCTTCCTTCACCTCGTCCCCCTCGAACAGGATTGCGTTTATTATTAGTGCGTCATGGAGAAACTGAGTGGAATCGAGTTTCTCGCTTTCAAGGGGGAATTGATGTTCCTCTTAATGAAAAAGGTCGTCAACAAGCTCAACAGGCGGGAGAGTTTCTCAAGGATGTACCGATTAATTTTGCTGTGAGTAGTCCGATGCTCCGTCCTAAAGAAACTGCTGAAATTATACTCCAATTTCACCCCAATATTAAATTGGATCTCGAAGATAAATTGAAAGAAATTAATCATGGGTTGTGGGAGGGAAAATTGGAGTCGGAAATTAAACAAGAATATGAGGATTTGCTTCGCGAGTGGCAAAATAGTCCCGATACTGTCCAAATGCCAGAGGGAGAGAATCTGCAACAGGTATGGGATCGAGGTACAGCGGCTTGGGATGCAATCGCTAAATCCATGGCTGTCTCTACTACGGAATTGACAACTGGTCTGGTGGTTGCTCACGATGCTATTAATAAAGTAATTCTCTGTCACATTTTGGGTTTGAGTCCCGGATCGTTCTGGAGTATTAAACAGGGTAATGGTGCCGTTAGTGTCATCGACTACTGTGAAGGATTAGAAAAAACACCAGTATTGCAAGCGATGAATATTACTAGCCATTTGTCTGGAGGTATTTTAGATCGAACGGCGGCTGGTGCTTTGTAGGAATATGATAGGGTTTGCTGAGAAAGTCTTCTCGTGAGGATCTTATTTTTGCCAAAGTTTTCACCCCC
>DOIX01000353.1:0-8661 GCA_003511885.1 Cyanobacteria bacterium UBA11153 | reverse complement strand
AACCTGCATTTCTTCCCAATCAGGATGCTCCCGACGGTTACTATATTTTTATGCTTGGTTATTGATGGTTTTTTGTTAGTTATTGGTTATGGTTTTTCTATCATTTGTTATTGGTTATTGCTGATGGGTTATTTTTTGTTAGTTATTGGTTATTGGTTGTTAGTTATTGTTTGGTTATTTTACCTCATTATATCTTGCCACTCCTAGTTCTTGGTTATTTGGGGGAGAATAGGCTAGAATCTGTTAAAATAAGGCACAACCAAAAACCGATAACCAAAAACCGATAACAAAAAACCGATAGCCAACAACCAACAACCAAATAAGCTCCTACGCATTTAAACAGGATATTTTCAAGTTAGGGAAAAAGTCATCAAACCCTCTCAAGAAGATCCCCTGTCCCCCTGCTCCCCCTCTCTCAAAACAGACTTTCTTAAATGCGTGACAATTTAGTTGCATCTGCTTTCAGCCCCAGTATGTTTTTAACCCCATTACTATGCAGTTTGATTCGCACCCTATTGCTGTACCCACTCTGGAAGAGCTAATTGAATTTCATCCCCTAAATTTGCCTCCAGATACACCTCTAATTGAGGTAATTGCTTTAATGAGTCAAGGGCGAAACTTGGCAGGTTTATCCAATTATAATTTAATTTCTCTGAGCAATCATCAAGGAGGATTGTATCGCAGATCCGTTCGCGAAGCGAGTGGAGGGTCAACCACTTGTGTTTTGGTGGTGGCAGAAAAAGTTTTAGTTGGGATATTTACAGCCAAAGATTTGATGGCTCTCATTCAGAGAGAAGTAAAGATAGAGGAGCTTAAGTTAGGGGAGGTGATGAGGCGATCGCAAGTTACCTTAACTTTATCGGATTCCGCCCATCTTTTGACTGCTATCTGCCTGTTAGGTCAAAATCATGGCAGTGAATTACCGATTTTAGCACCAGATGGTGCGCCGATCGGGACAATCTCAGTCGAGAGAGTTTGCAGTCAATTGCCACCTCTCTATCCTCTGAAGTTGCGGCGGGTATCCGAGGTGATGGCTAATTCTGTGGTGCAAGCACCTGTGAATACTTCGATGTTGACTCTGATGAAAATGATGGTGCAAGGAAATGCCCGTTTTGCCTTCATCACCGCAGAAGAGGAAACGAGGGCAGAAGTAAGAGATGAAACCCATTTCCCTCTTCCGATTCCCCAGCTTGGCATCCACTGTAGCGCTCCCTACTGCCCACTCCCCCCTGTAGGATTAATTACAGAAAGAGATTTGGTGTGGCTCATTCAACTATCAATCTGGGGATTAGACTTATCCAAACTGCCAGTACAAATGGTAATGCGCGCACCTTTGTTAAGGGTGAATCCGGAAGATTCATTGTGGAGAGGCTTGGAAGAGATGCGGCAAATATCGCCAATGGAGGGATTGGTGGTTTCTGGAGCAGGGTATTTGGGTATTCTCACTCCCGAAGACATTTTGCGATCGCTAGATCCCATGGCAATGTTGGGTATTGTGGAAGAATTGGGGCAAGCTGTCACTGAGGCAACCTCTCAACTTCAGGAAATGCAGCAGGAACTTCAAGAGCAAATTGCCTTAAATGAGGAAGGACAAAAATTACTCGGTGACAGCCAATCCAGACTCAGATTAATTAAGAGACTTTCCACAGAAGAAGTAGGAGGTAATCGGCTCTCTTCTGGAGAAGAAGAAAAGATTCTCGAAGCTGAGATAAATTCTGTTTCCCTCCTCCCCCACTCCCCACTCCATTATGCCGAAGATCCTATCTCTTCGATTGAGTTTTTGCACAACATTCTCAATGCTATTCCCGATCCGATTTTTGTCAAAAATGAACAACATCAATGGTTAGTTTTCAACGATGCTTTTTGTCAATTACTGGGGCATAGTAGAGAAGAATTAATTGGGAAAACAGAGCGCGATTTTCTTTCTGAAGCCGAAACAAAGGTATGCTGGGAACAAGATGACTTGGTTTTTGCTACTAATATTTCTAACGAAAATGAAGAGATTTTTACCGATGCGGAAGGAAATATTCACATTATCTACGTTAAAAAATCAATCTTTAATACCCATGATAAAGACAAGATATTGGTAGGAAGAATTAGAGATATTACCAAAGAAAAGAGAGTAGAATTAGCCTTAAAAAACCAGGCCGAAAGAGAAAAGCTAATTAGAGCGATTGCCCTGCGGATTCATCAGTCTTTGGACTTAGATGAAATTCTGAATACAACTGTCACTGAAGTGCGACAATTCTTGGACGTAGATCGAGTAATAATGTACCGCTTCAATCCTGATTGGAGTGGTGTGGTTGCTGTCGAATCTGTCATCGCTCCTTGGGATGCCATTTTAAATATCCAGATTAAAGATGATTGTTTTGCCGAAAATTACGTGAAATCTTACCAAGAAGGACGGATTCAAGCTGTCGAAGATATTTATCAAGCCCAAATGGCAGATTGTCACATAGAATTTCTCGAACAGTTTCAAGTTAGAGCCAACCTAGTAGTACCAGTTTTACGAGGTAAAGAACTTTGGGGATTACTAATTGCCCAACAGTGCCGCAGTCCCAGAAAATGGCAAGAATTAGAAATCGATTTACTCCAACAATTAGCCACCCAAGTTGCAATTGCACTCAAGCAGTTAACATATAAGCAACAACTCCAAAAAGAACTTATTGAAAGGAAGCAAGCTGAAGTCGCACTGCGACAGCAAGCCGAAAGAGAAAGATTAATTAATTCAATTTCACTGCGGATTCGTCAATCCCTAGAATTAGACGAAATCCTCAATACAACTGTAACAGAAGTCCGCCAATTTCTAGCTACCGATAGGGTATTAATTTATCGATTTAATCCCGATTGGAGTGGCATTGTGGTTGTTGAATCTGTTGACAAAAACTTAAAAGTAGTGTGGGGAACCACCATCCACGATCCCTGCTTCGGGGAAGCATACTCCCTCACCTATCAACAAGGTCATATTAGCGCAATTGAAAACATTTACACAGCCAGTCTTGCCCCCTGCTATATAGAATTTTTAGCTCAATTTGACGCAATTGCCACCCTAACCGTACCAATTTTACAAGGAGACATCCTCTGGGGACTCCTGATTGCCCATCATTGTCGAGATCCCAGAAAGTGGCAACAGGTAGAGATTGACTTGCTAGTACAATTAGCCACACAGTTAGCGATCGCAGTGCAACAATCTGAATTGTACCAACATCTGTCAGCCGAGCTGACAGAGCGACATCAGACGGAAATAGCCCTCCAACAACAGCTTCAAAGAAGCTTACTCCTCAAGCAAATTACCCAAGAAATTCGCGGTAGTCTCGATACCCAACAGATTTTCCAAACCACTGCCACTCAAATTGGGCGAGCATTTCGCGTTAATCGGTGCGTGATTCACACATACAAGGAAGAAAAGGAAAAAATCACAACTTACCAGTCACAAGTCACAAGTCAAAATGAAGAAACCACAACCGACAAGCAACTACCGATGGCACGGATTCCCATCGTGGCAGAATACTTAGAATCCAGATACGCCTCAATTCTGGATTTAACCATGCCAGTATCGGGCAATCCCTACATGGAAGAACTAATTATACGCGATCGCGCGCTCGCATCTTCAGACGTAAGCAACGATCCTCTCTTACAATCAATTGCTTTCCTCTGTCGCCAGATCAATCTCAAATCTATCTTAGCTGTTCGTACTTCTTACAAGGGACAACCCAACGGAGTCATTGCCCTCCATCAATGCGATACCTGTCGCCAATGGACAACCGATGAAATCGAATTATTAGAAGCAGTCGCGGATCAAGTGGGAATTGCCCTTGCCCAAGCTCAATTATTAAGCCAAGAAAAACGTCAACGCGAAGAATTAGCAAAACAAAATAAGGTAACTGAAGCCGCTAAACTATCAGCAGAAGCAGCCAACAGAGCTAAAAGTGAATTTCTAGCAACCATGAGTCATGAAATTCGCACCCCCATGAATGCAGTAATTGGCATGACTGGCTTATTGCTAGATACGGACTTAGATTCTCAACAGGCTGATTTTGTTGAAACTATTCGGAATAGTGGCGAAACTCTCCTGACAATTATTAATGATATCCTCGATTTCTCTAAAATTGAATCTGGCAAGTTAGAGTTAGAAGAACAACCCTTTAATCTCCGTACTGCCATTGAAGAATCTTTAGACTTACTTGCCCCTAGATCCAGTGAAAAAGGATTGGAATTAGTTTACTCCATCGATCCTAAAACTCCCATTGGGATCTTGGGAGATATTACCAGATTGCGTCAAATTTTAGTCAATTTACTCAGTAACGCTGTTAAATTTACCACCAAAGGGGAAGTAACAGTCTCAGTAAAGTCAAAAGTAATAGGAGAGAATTTAGAAGTCAGAGAAAGCCAAGAATTAACCTCGCCAGAAGCCGTAATAGTTCAGAGTTTAGAAGTGGGAAAAGAGGCGGAATTAATTGGGTCTTTCACAGAAAAACCACCCGAAAAATATGAAATTGAATTTGCCGTTAAAGATACAGGAATCGGTATCCCAGAAGATAGATTAGATCGCCTATTTAAACCCTTTAGCCAGGTTGACTCCTCCACCAGTCGGCATTATGGGGGTACGGGATTGGGTTTAGTAATTTGCAAGCGATTAAGTGAAATGATGGGGGGTAGAATCTGGGTAGAAAGTTATCCAGGTGAAGGTTCAACTTTTTACTTCACAGTAGTTACTCAAGCTTGCGATATTGATGACGATTCAGATCTCGATATCAGACAACCTCAACTTGAAGGTAAACGAGTTTTGATTGTCGATGACAATGCTACCAATCGCCAAATTCTGACTCTCCAAGGAGAATTTTGGGGAATGATTATTATGGCAGCTCAATCGGGTGCAGAAGCATTAGAATTATTGGGAGAAGAAGAATATTTCGATCTGGCGATTTTGGATATGCAGATGCCAGAAATGGATGGCTTAACTCTCGCTAGTGAAATTCGGAAACTGCCAAATTATCAAGAGTTGCCGTTAGTAATGTTAACCTCGATGGGTAAACCAGAAACTGCTAGCCAAATCGAGGAAATTAAATTTGCGGCTTTCCTGACTAAGCCAGTCAAACAATCCCAACTTCACGATATTTTGGTGCAAGTGATGGGAGGGAAACCAGTTAAAATTAGATCTTCTTGTGCAATTTCCGCCCATGTAGATTCGGACATGGCATCCCATTTACCACTGCGGATTCTCCTGGCAGAAGATAATGTGGTAAACCAACAAGTGGGATTGCATTTGTTACGGCGGATGGGGTATCGGGCAGATGTGGCAGGAAATGGTTTGGAGGTAATTGAAGCATTGCGCCGCCAGTGCTACGATGTGGTATTTATGGATGTCCAGATGCCGGAAATGGATGGATTGACAGCCGCCAAATATATCTGTGCAGAATTTTCCCCAAATCAGCGCCCTCGGATTGTAGCGATGACGGCAAATGCCATGACTGGAGATCGCGAAATTTGTTTGGAAGCTGGTATGGATGATTATATCAGCAAACCAATCCGGATTGAGGAATTGGTTCGTGCTTTAAATCAATGTCAATCGAAGTTGGAGCTAAGAGGTGAGAGGTTAGAGGTAGCAGAATTAGACGAGATAATCAGTGAGAGTAGAAAGGTAACAGAATTAGAAACAGAGATTTTTATTGAAGAAGTACAAGGTGAGAGCTTAGAAGTACAATTAGCCGAATCATCTTTCTCATCTCAAGAGATTTTCGGTGAAAACTTAGAAGTAACAGGCGCAGGAGAATCTCTGCCACTTCAAGAGGTAACAGATGAGAAATTAGAGGTAGTAGAATCGCGACAATCCCTCTCATATCAAACCTCTCCCCAGGATACTGTGCTGGAAAAAGAATCCGAAATTTATATAGAAGAAATACTTGATACCACTGCATTTGCCGAATTGCAATTAATGGTGGATGAAAATGAAATGTTGGTACGAGTGATTGATAGCTATCTAGAAGAAACGCCACAGTTATTGACAGGAATGACTGAAGCAATATCCCAAGGAGACTCGACAATTTTACAAAGATATGCCCACAATCTCAAGTCAACCAGCGCTACTTTTGGGGCTATGCGCCTATCTGAATTATGCCGGGAGTTGGAAACGATGAAACTCGCATCTGGAAAGAATACCTTTGCAAGTTATCCCCAACACAATTCCTCAAATAATTGGGAAGTAGCCGCAACAATTCTCTCACAAATGATCGGAGAATACGAAAACGTGAAAATTGCTTTATATCTCGAACGCGAGAAGCTGATGGGGGAAGGGATGATGGAATAGCGAATCGGAAGATGAGGAGTAGAGAATGGAGAATTATCCAAAAACCTCGGCGTACCTCAGCCTTAAAAAAACTCCAAACTCATTCCGCAAAACTCTCTCAATCTCCTTACTGATTAACGGAGAGTGCGACTTGCTAGAAAATTACTTAAGTCAGCATAAGTACCAGCATAAGTAACAGTTGGTTCATCATAACCTTTGAGATTAACGGTATGCTGCTTAAAGGTAAGCTTATTATTTCCTAATTGGGAAATATAACTGTAAGTTTCTTCCCCAATGGCAATATCTAAACCAATTTGTTTGGTTGCCGATTCGAGACGAAATGCGGCATTAACTGTATCGCCAATTGCTGTATAATCTGGACGATCTCCACTACCTGTATTTCCTACCATCGCATAACCCGTATTAATCCCCGCGCCAATGCGCAAGGCAAAAGGCAGAGGATATTGTTTCGACAAAGATACCGTCATAGTATGGAGATCGCTGACAGCCTGTAAAATATTCAAAATTTCTTCATTCCCAACTCCTTGGGAACCATGAAACCAAATCGCCATCACGGCATCACCAATGTATTTATCCACCCAACTTCCTGATTTGCGGATAATATTTCCTGCCTCGCGAAACCAAGTACCAATGAGTGCTGAGAGAATTTTTTCATCAAGCTGACGAGTGAGGACTGTAAAATCTCGGATATCGATTACCATTACCGTCATCAAACGCCGGACATGTAAAGTGGAAGTCTGGGTTTCGGAACTGGTATTCTGGTTAATGTCAATGTCATTTTTGTTGGAGGGGGAGTAAAACTGCATCTCCGTTTGACCGAACATGAGCTGATCCCCATTTCGTAATGTTACGGGAATACTGACTCGCCGTCCATTGACAAAGGAGCCATTGCGGCTCCCCAAATCGATCAGATAGAAATCACCCGTTTCGGTACACTGAAACATGGCATGATTTCGGGAAATCCAGCGATCTGGGAGGACAAAGTTATTATCATCGCCACGCCCAACAGTCCAACAGTTACTACCTACCAACGGTAGATAGCGATTGCCCGTTTCAGTTGGGAGAACCAAGTAGGGAGTGGATCGTAAAGTCACCACAGGCACAGGAAGAACAACGGGGTTAACTAAAGATGGTTTTTTGAGTTCATTTGACAAATACATTCTGGAACCAAAGTGATTATTCCGGAAAGGTAACTGCTCGCGGTTTTCAACCTTAGCAACATAAGTAACCAATTGTTAGTGTTTATTAAGAAAATGGTTACTGTCGATCAGCCCTAACTGAGATGATAAGGAACAATCCATAATTCTAGCATTATCAAGAGGCAAACTGCATTCAGGCCATAGAGGCTGCCAACCAAAATAGACTATCTACGAAAATTGTACTTAAAACCGCTCCACTAAATGCCCACCATGGTAGCTCTTTTTTCGCCAATGACCAACACCCGATTACGCCCAGGGTGGTGACTAAAACCACTGCCCAGCTAATTCCCCAAGTGCTTTGAACTTGCGCGATCGCATTTTGGAGAATGGGTTTGGCTAATTCTGGCTCAACTGCCATCACCTCGCGCCAGTAGGGAATGAGATCGGTAATGTAAAAATATAGATCGGTGATCGCGGTTCCCAATAAAGAACCAAGGTAAAATAGATTTCCTACTTTCCCCTTCCCCCGCCATAAACCCCACAAGGCAAAAGGCATTCCAATTGCCTCAATGGGTAGGTGAATGAAGGGTTCGCTCCGCAGCCATCCCCAATAAATCGATCCAGCTAACCAGCTCCAACTAAATCCTAGCAGCAAGTCTCCCCAAATCTCTGTTGTCGCACGTTTGAGGAGTTTTTTCCCCAGCCATACCCAACCCAAGGTTATCGCTAAACTGAGTAGAGGTAACTCTTTTACTAGCGGTGCTTGAATAAATACGGGTACGGATACTAGAAACGATGCCGCGCCAAAGACTAACCAGCCTTGACGATTGGTTTGATGAGAGAGCCAAAATTTCCCTAAAATCTTTAGGTAGCCTGGGAGAGAGTCATCCGAGTAGGTATTGTGAAACAAAATATTTTTAATTTTCTTTACTTATGTTTATAAAACTTAATATATCTATAAAAGAGGTCAGAGGCAAGAGGTGAGAGGTGAGAGAATGTCCTAATCTACCTGAGTTCGGAGTTCGGAGTTCGGAGTTCGGAGTTCGGAGTTCGGAGTTCGGAGTATGCGCTTCGCGCAGGCTGCGCCAACGGTGTTTTCCCTTGACTTTTTTCATGATAGTTATAGCAACCGCCAGGGCGGTTAAGGCGTTCTCGATTCCTGAAACCATTGATTTTCCGACTTTCTTCCCTAGTCCCTAGCCCCTAGTCCCTTGC